>CAZUAP010000061.1:0-5270 GCA_964617975.1 uncultured Acetatifactor sp.
TCAACACCTGGTACGGCGGAGAGATGAAGAAGGGTATGTTCTCCATGATGAACTATTACCTTCCTCTGAAGGGCATTGCTTCCATGCACTGCTCTGCAAATACCGATATGAAAGGTGAGAATACCGCAATCTTCTTCGGACTTTCCGGAACAGGAAAGACCACTCTGTCAACGGATCCTAAGCGTCTCCTCATCGGTGATGATGAGCACGGCTGGGATGACAATGGCGTGTTCAACTTCGAGGGCGGATGCTATGCAAAGGTTATCAATCTGGACAAGGATTCCGAGCCCGATATCTACAATGCCATCAGACGTGACGCATTGCTGGAGAACGTTGCTGTAGACGCAGCAGGCAAGATTGACTTCGCTGACCAGACTGCAACGGAGAATACCCGTGTATCTTACCCTATCAACCATATTGAGAATATTGTGCGTCCCGTTTCTTCCGCACCTGCAGCAAAGAATGTAATTTTCCTCTCCGCAGATGCTTTCGGCGTGCTGCCTCCCGTTTCTATCCTGACTCCGGAGCAGACACAGTACTACTTCCTGTCCGGATTTACAGCTAAGCTGGCTGGTACAGAGCGCGGTATTACCGAGCCCACACCTACCTTCTCCGCTTGTTTCGGTCAGGCATTCCTGGAGCTGCATCCCACAAAGTATGCAGAGGAGCTGGTTAAGAAGATGCAGAAGAGCGGCGCAAAGGCTTATCTGGTAAACACCGGCTGGAACGGAACCGGCAAGCGTATCTCTATCAAGGATACCAGAGGAATCATCGATGCCATCCTGAGCGGTGACATCCAGAAGGCACCCACCAAGACCATTCCTCACTTCAATTTTGAAGTTCCCACAGAGCTTCCCGGAGTGGACACCAATATTCTGGATCCTCGCAATACCTACGCTGACGCTTCCCAGTGGGAGACCAAGGCACAGGATCTTGCCGACAGATTTATCAAGAACTTTGCTAAGTATGAGACAAATAATGCTGGTAAGGCTCTGGTTTCTGCAGGACCTCAGAAGTAAAAAGCGGTATAAAACCGGAGACGTTTTTGGCAAAATTTTCTGTTGTATTCCGGTCATATATCAGATATAATGATAGTAACCTGAAATGCGCGATAAACCTTGTTTGTTTTGAACCTACATTTACTTTAAACGGGATTCCTATATCGCCTGATGGCTGTCAGGCCCCCACTGTGGCGCGTGCGCCCGGGATCGGAGGGGAAGGCAAAAGTCAGGTTGCGGTTACCCACCTAGCCTCGCTAGGAGTCAAAGAGCAAGGGGCGCCATTTTGGGGGTAAAAAGACAAAAGAGGAGCAGTCCACACGGACTGCTCTTTTAAAATCTATTTTATGAGGAAACGGTGATTGAGTATCAAAGATTGGCGGCAGACAAATCAATTAAATCGCGAGGAACGCATACGGCTGAAACTCTGGATATGTATGCTGGGTGGATTGCTGTTGCTGCTCTTGGCGGGAGGGCGTTTGTACCGGGCTTTGCAGCAGTCGCAGGAAACTCCTGCGCCGGAAAGTTCTGCACCTGAGATCTCCGTGCCGAAGGTGGAGAAACTTGCCAATGTGTGGCTTATGGAGATTGGGGAAGACAATCTGCTGCTGTACAGGGACGGCAGGGAAGAAAGCTACTTTTACGGTACTGTGGAAGTGGAGAGTATGGATGAGAATGGCGAGGCACAGAAGGAATTGCATTTGTATCAGCCGGATTGGAATGCCAGAGAACAGGTGGCAGATGTAATTCTGACGGATGGCATGGTCACGGACGTGGAGGTAAAAACGGAAAAACGCCATGGCGTCATCCTCAGTGCGGATGAAAATTCCATAGAACTGGAGGGGGAGGGTCATCTGCCGTTGTCTGCGGACTGTAAAGGCTACCGCATTTACAATACGCTCGCTATGTGCAGCTGGGAGGATTTGGCTTTCGGCTATGATTTTGCAGATTTGGTCATGGAGAACGGAGAAATCTGTGCCATTCTGATGGTGCGGGAGGAGAGCATGGATGTCATCCGGGTGCTTTTAAAGACTTCGGATTATGAGGAGAAACTGCATCAGGAAGTTGTCCTGACAGCAGACACGGATTTTGTCATCCGGTATGGAGAATATGGACAGGAGACAGAGGAGGCTCACGCGGCGGGTGAGGAGATTACCATCGACATGGACAGCGGATATTTTGAGGGGGATAGAATTACTGTGAGCCCATCTGTCCTCACGGGAAAGGTGCTCTTGAAAAACGTTGCGCGCAGTCAGGGTGTGCCGGGATACCGGGGACATATTGAAATCACCCGGGAAGACGCTGGACTGGCGGTGGTGAATGAACTTCCACTGGAGGAGTATCTGTATTCTGTGGTGCCCAGTGAGATGCCTGCAACTTATGCCGATGAGGCGTTGAAGGCACAGGCAATCTGCGCCCGCACTTACGCTTATGGGCATATGCAGCACGCGGCTTATCCTGCATATGGCGCTCATGTGGATGACAGCACCTCCTATCAGGTGTACAATAATATTTTGGAGCAGGAGAGCACTACCAGAGCCGTGAAGGAGACCTATGGGCAGCTTTTGCGGACCGCTGAGGGCGGATTGGCGGAGACCTATTATTATTCTACTTCCTGCGGTGTGGGGAGTGATGCCAATGTGTGGAAGACGGAGGCGGCAAAGGAAATTACATATCTGAAGGCTGAGGCAATCAATGAGACACTGATGCGGCAAAAGCTGATGTTTCGGGAACAGGAGTCTGCCGGAGGGGAGGCGGTGAGCGCTGCTGCTCAGGAAGATTTGGGAGAATTTCTGCGGGATGAGGAGCATTTTGCAGATTTTATCACCGATACAAATGAGGATGATTTTGAGTCGGCGGAAGGGTGGTATCGCTGGAGCTACGAGGTGAAGGAACTGAATCCGCAATACCTGTGTGATGTGCTGAAAAATCGCTATCAGGCGGGCAGCAAACTGGTACTGACGCTGGAAAAAGGGGAGTTTGTAAGCAAGGAGATTCAGGAGTTTACCCAGATACATAAGATGTATATTGCAGCCAGGGGAAACGGCGGAGTGGCGGATGAGTTAATCCTTGAGACTGACAAGGGCACCTACAAGGTTATTTCGGAGCATAATATCCGTTATGTGCTTTGTGATGGGGAGACGAAGGTGAAACGGGCGGACGGCAGCGAGGTGGCGATGCCCAATCTTTTGCCCAGCGGTTTCTTTATTATTGAGACTGGAAATAAGAGCGGAAATGTGATAGGATATAAACTGACAGGCGGTGGTTTCGGGCATGGCGTGGGTATGAGTCAGAATGGCGCGAAAGACATGGCGGAGAAGGGGTATTTCTGCGATGAAATATTGACGTTCTTTTACGAGGATTGCAAACTGGAGGGAATCTATTAGAATGCTGATGCGGTTATGCAGGATTTGGCTGGACTTTTCAAATAAAATGAAAAAAAAGAACATTGCATCTTTCGCAGCCAGCACAGCGTTTTTCTTTTTCCTGTCGCTGGTTCCCATGCTGATGGTAGTATGCACGATACTGCCATATACTCCACTCACGGAGGAAAATTTAGTGGCGGTGGCGATGGAGGTTATGCCGGAGGCAATGCACGCGTTGGCGACGGATTTGATTGAGGAGGTATATCAGAAATCCGCAGGTGCCCTGTCTCTTGCGATTATTGCGACGATTTGGTCTGCGGGCAAGGGCGTGATGGCATTGATGCGGGGGCTCAATGCAATCAATGATGTGGAGGAGAAACGCAATTATTTTGCTATTCGCGCCACGGCATCTTGTTATACGGTGGTCATGCTGTTGGTGATGATTTTATCTCTGGTGGTCATGGTATTTGGCAACCAGCTGGTCAATTTGGTCTTGCGTGAGGTTCCCCAGTTTCAGATGCTGGTGTCCCTCTATATGGAATTCCGCTTTCTTTGGGTGTGGGCGGTTTTGACCCTGCTTTTTGCGGCGGTTTACGCCTATGTGCCCGATAAGAAACTGCGCTTTAAGGAGCAGATTCCGGGGGCGAATTTTGCCGCAGTGGTGTGGAGCATATTTTCCTGGGGATTTTCCATGTATGTGGGACGTTCCGATGCTTATAGCATCTATGGCAGCCTTTCCATTATCGTCATTGTCATGATTTGGATTTACTGCTGTATGTATATCATTATGATAGGTGCTTATGTGAATCAATATTTTCAGCCGGTGAACCGTGTCATCATGCGGTCTAAGTAAGTGTAGAATTTCATAACAAAGTAAAATCACACAGAGCTTTGGAATGCAGAAACGCATTCCGAGGCTTTTTTGTTATAAAAAAACAATAGTCATATGAATTGGAGAGATGTTGCGTGGACACAAAAAATACACATTTCAAACACAAATTGAAAACATATTTCACTTATTCTTAGAATGTTAATATTTGCTGATGGAGGACATTCAGGTGGCAGAGAGGAAATTTACAGGAAAAAAGAAACTATTGATTATCGGTGCGATAGTGCTTGCGGTGCTGGTGCTCATTGCAGTGGTTACTCTGGTCCTTTTTAAGACGGGGATTATCAAGTCGCCCTTTTCAAAAAACAGACAAAACAATATGCAGTTTAACGGCATGACGCTGTCGGATGATATGATTACAGCATCGGGCGTGGTCAGCGTGGGAGTTACGGAAGAAAATTTTGAAGTGGAAAATTTTACTTCCGACCTTGTGATTGAAGAGGTATGTGTTACCTCCGGGGAGGAGATTACAGAGGGAACGCAGATTCTGAAACTCACGGAGGATAGCGTGGCGGAGGTTCGGGAAGAACTGGAACAGACGCTCAGAAGCGCTGATTTGGCGTACCGGGCGGGAGCCATCGAATATGAGCAGAATAAGATTTCTGCAGAGTATAATTACAAGTCCACGCTCCTGGCAGGAGAGCAGGCGGAAGAAATATACAATGAGACCTTGTCCGGACTGGAGGAAAGCGTAACGCAGGCGGAGGAAAAGCTGGAGGATGCCCAGGAGCAGATTGAGGAATATCAGTCCTATGTCAATGACGATTCCTATAAGAGCTATTTCAAGGTGGATGAATACCAGGCGCTCTATGATGAAAATTTGAAACTGCTCACAGACAAGATGGAAGAGTGGGGTGTCAGCTGGCCGCAGGTGACAGGAGGACAAAATCCCATGGAGCCTTATTCCTATGCGTCTATTTTGTCGGGATTATACAGCGTGCTGGAACAGAATGCCAAGGATTTGGAGCAGGCACAGAGTGAATATGATGATGCGGTTTTAAATGCAGCCTTTGAGCT
>CAZUAP010000061.1:5370-12220 GCA_964617975.1 uncultured Acetatifactor sp.
GCCGGACAGAATCTGAGTCCGGACAGTGTGGTATTTATGTATAGCAACACGGAGGAGATGGCTGTCACTGTGTCCGTGGACCAGTCGGATATCTCGAAACTGGCTGTGGGCGATGAGGCATATGTCATGTCCAGCTCCGCTCAGGGATGCACCGGTACGGTGACGTCGATCAATCCCATAACGAACTCTGACAGCCGTACAAATGTTACTTATAATGTGACGGTGACTTTATCGGGTGATACCTCAGCGTTTACCGTCAACCAGTCTGTCACGGTAATCTTCGGAGTCTCTGCGGAGGAAATCGAGAAAATGATGCAGCAGAGCGAAGAACAGCCGGGCGATAATTCTCAGGAGAATATGCCGGGGGATACGCCTGAGAATGGTCAGGACGGCAGACCGGATGGAGAGCAGGGAATGGAAGGCGCTCCCGGTGCGGACGGAAACGGTATGCCCGAGGGGGAAAATATGCCGGATAAGGGCGATGCATCCGATAAGGGTGATGCGCCTATGGGAGAGCCCGGCGCAGGCGCAGAAAATATGCCGGACAGAGAGGGGCGTCAGGATGATAAGAATCAATAATGGTATCAATAATTTCATTCAGAAGATAAAG
Source organism: uncultured Acetatifactor sp. (assembly GCA_964617975.1). Classification (GTDB taxonomy): domain Bacteria; phylum Bacillota; class Clostridia; order Lachnospirales; family Lachnospiraceae; genus Acetatifactor. The sequence continues at coordinate 5,981 of CAZUAP010000061.1, forward strand.
ACGAAAGCCAAAACAAAAGAAAACAAGCCGAAGATGAGCAAAAAGAAACGGAATCTTATCATTGCGCTGTCTGCGCTGGCTTTACTGGTACTGGCGGCGGGATACACCGTGTTTATTGCTCCCCTTTTGCAGCGTGACGAGTGGGTGTACAAGGAATCAACGGTGGAGCGGGGGACTCTCACCGTCGGTGTCACGGAGAGCGGCACGCTGGAGTATGGCATCACTTCGGTATTGTATGACTTGGATTTGGACGTCAGCGATGACGATGACGACGATGACGATGATGATGACGATGATGAAGATACGGTGGAAAAGTATCTGAAGATAGAAGAAGTATATGTGGCTTCGGGTCAGAGAATTTCTCAGGGTGATGCTTTGATGAAGTTTACTCAGGACAGTATATCGGACGTCCGGTCCTTACTGCAGAATGCGCTGGTGGAGGCGAAATCCGATTACAATGAGGCGGAGGCAGAATACAATCTGTCCGTTCTGGAGGCAAAGACCAGCTATGATGCTGACATTACATCCAAAAACTATGCCTCAGGCATCTACGGATACGCCAAGACAGCGGTCGGAAATAATACACAGATCATACAGACAGAAATTGACCAGCGCACGGCAAACATTCCAACCTTGGAAGAAAAGATTGCGGATGCGCAGGAAGATTTTGATGACGCAAGTGAGGATTATACGGCTGCAGCGGAATCTTACGAGCTGTACAAGGACAGCGGCGCTACAAATTTCATGGTATTTCAGTCGGAATATCTGAATGCCCAGACCAAGTACCAAAATGCAAAGGATGCTCTGGAACAGGCGAAACAAAATCTGGAGGACAATGCGGACAGAATTGCTGCTCTGCAGATTCAGCTCAGCATGGTTTCCGGGAAGTCCTCAATAAATTCACTGGATGTGAAGGAGACCTATCAGGAGAGCGTCATCAACGGTGACAATGCGGAGGTCGTCTATCAGGCAAAACTTGAGAGCCTGAAGGAAGATTTGGAGGAGGCTGCAGAGACAAAGGAAACGCTGGAGGAACAGTTGGCAGCTTTTGAAGAGTTTGTGGGTGAGGACGGAATTTTATATGCGGAGAATGAAGGCATTGTGACGGAAGTCGCATATGAGGCAGGAGATACCTTAAAACGCATGGGCGTGCTCGTGTCCTATGCACAGCCGGAGGACATGACGATTTCTGTGGATGTGGTTCAGGAGGATGTGGTGGTTCTTACAGTGGGTGACCCGGTGGAAATTGCATTCACTGCCTACGAGGGAGAGACCTACAGCGGAACTATCTTATCCATCGATACGACGGCTACGGCGGCAGGCTCCAATACGGTCAGCTATTCTGTCGTGATAGGGGTTGAGGGAGATACCACACCTCTGTACGGCGGCATGGTGGCTGATGTCACTTTTGTGACAGAACAGAAGGAGGATGTGCTTTATGTCTCCCGACAGGCTATCGTCACGGAGAACGGCAAAGATTATGTCTATCGCAAGACGGCTTCCGGAGGAAGACAGCTGACAGAGGTGGAGACCGGAAGCAGCAACGGTGTCAGTGTGGAAATCCTGTCAGGACTTTCAGAAGGGGACACCATATATATCGCGAGCCGGGTCAGCTCCACATCTGAGGTGCGTGATTCGGGTACGCAGTCGTCCGGCAATGAGGAAGGTGCCGGTGATGAGATGCAGATGCCCGGAGAAGGTCAGGACAATATGCAGATGCCTGGCGGAGGTCAGGATAATATGCAGATGCCCGGCGGAGGCGGAGGCAATATGCAGATGCCCGGCGGAAATGGCGGTCAATCAGGCGGAATGGGCGGCGGTCAAAATAGAAATTAGGAGGGAAAGCCATGAAAGAGATGTTGAAGAAGTATAAAGTGGTGGCCGCCGCGGCATTGGCTATAGTGTTGTTGGTGGCAGTCATCGTGGTGGTTGTTGTTGTCGGTAACGATGAGGAAATCACATATCGGGAGACAGAGGTGCAGTTTGGCAGTCTCACGGTGGGAGTATCTGAGAGCGGCTCGGTAGACATCGGTACTGTGGATCAGACTTTTGATTTGGATATGAGTGCCCTGCAGAGAGCCACTACATCCTCGGGCAGCTCCAGCAGCAGTCCTGCAGGAATGGGCGGTGCATCGGGAGCAGGAGCAGGGGGAAACAGCCTGAATATGTTTGACCAGATTTTCAATATGGCTGGGGGAGGCGGTTCTGCTCAGAGCGGGGATGCTTCCAGCCTGACCGTTTCCAAGGTGTGCGTGTCCGTGGGACAGCAGATTCAGGAGGGAGATGCTCTGTATGAGGTGGACGAGGACAGCGTTGCGGAGCTGACCGAGGAATTGGAGACCAATGTGGAGAAGGCGAAGGCGGATTTGGATGCGGTTTATGCAGATCAGGTGCTTTCCAAGCAGACGGCTCAGTATACCTATGATTCCAGTACAGCATATGGGAGCTATGCCCAGACGGAATACAATACGACAATCACACAGCTCCAGCAGACGGTGACAGATAAGGAAAAGGAACTGCAGCGCGCCAACGAATCCCTCGAGGATTATAAACAGCAGCTTGAGGAGATAACTGCAGCATATAATGATGCCGAGGCGCTGGCGGACAGCGTTGAATGGGGAGCGGAGCACACGGATAAGTCGGACGATGTCTATAATTACGTGCAGCGTTTCCAACAGGCTCAGACGGCGAAGCAGACGCTTGAAAATCTGGAGCAGAAAAAAGACAGACTGGAACAGAATGTGGAGCAGGCCCAGACAAATGTGGAGCAGTCCCAGAAGAATCTGAATGAGGCAAAGAGAAATCTGGCGCAGGGCTTACTCTCGGCATCTCAGACCTTGTCTTTGCGGCAGCTGGCGTACGACACGGCGCAGGAGACTTACGATATCGCTCTTGCCTATCTGGAGGATGAAGTGACTGAGCAGGAGGAAACCTATGCGGATGCTGCGGAAAAATGGGAGGAATACAGCTCCTATATCGACGGCAATACGATTCGTTCCCAGTACAGCGGAGTCATCACAGGAATTGACCTGGATGAGGGCGATTTGATTCAGACGGGAAGTGTGCTTGTGACCCTCTACGATATGGACGATGTGACCATGACGGTAACCCTGTACGAGGAGGACATGACGGATATTGCGCTGGGAAGCGCGGCAAATATTGTATTTACGGCATATCCGGATGAGGTTTTTCAGGCGACGGTAACGGAGATTTCAGATGCCACCACCACGTCCAGCGGATATGTGACTTATGATGTGACGGTGACCCTGGAGGGGGATGTCTCCGGGTTGTTCCAGGGGATGACTGGTGATATCACATTCATCACGGAGCAGACACAGGATGTGCTCTATGTGTCCAGAAGGGCGCTTATCACAGAGGGAGACGACACCTATGTGAAAGTGCGGGGCAGCAATGGTAAAGTGCAGAAGGTCAAAGTGACCACCGGCTTTACGGATGGAGTTTATACAGAGATTACGGAGGGCTTGTCGGAGGGCGATGTTGTCCTGATAGAGAGCAAGACCACTAAGTGATTTGGATAGAGGATGCGATAAAAGAATTTATGCCTGATATAAGATGGGCAGACTGGAGTAAGCATGAGATTATCGGAGATTTTAAGGCTTGTGTGGCTGAATCTGTCACAGAACAAGTTTAAGGTGATTCTGACTTCCATCGGTATCGTGGTGGGTTCTGCCACAATTATGATGGTGATTGCCATTGGTACCGGAGGCAGAGAGGAGGTCGCTGAGCAGTTTAAAAATCTGAATGCAGGTGCTATTGATATTTCCTGCGAAGGTTCGGACAGCGGCGGTATCGGGTTCGCGATGGACGGCGGCGGAGGCGGCGGAATGTCCGGAGGCGGCGGAATGTCCGGAGGCGGCGGGATGTCCGGAGGCGGCGGAATGCCCGGCGGTATGGGCGGCGGCGGAATGTCCGGCGGTATGGGCGGAGGCGGAATGTCTGGCGGAATGCCGGGCGGTTTCGAGATGATGTTCGGCTTTGGAGAGGACAGCAGCACCCAGACGGAATATATCACGCTGACGGAATCAGATGGTGAGGATTTGCAGTTGTTCGTATCTGATATATCCGATACTACCATCTCATATTCCACCACCGCATCGGTGGAGGGAGGAGATTTGGATTCTGCCTCCTACTATACTGTGGCAGGTGTGCTGGACAATTATGCGGACATCAGTAATCTGGAGCTTGCCATCGGTTCCTTCCTGACGGAGGAGAACAACGAGAGCAAGGAGAAAGTCTGCGTGCTGGGTGCGACGGTGGCAAAGGAAATTTTTGGAAGTGCCTACGATGCGTATGACGGAGAGATTTATATTGCAGACCGAAGGTATACCGTGACGGGAGTCCTGTCTGAGATGGGAACGGTGGCATCCGGAATCAGCCCCGATACATCTGTGTTTGTGCCCTATGAAACCGGCATCAAATATATCACGGGCAACAGCATCGACCCGACGCTGACGGTCATCGCCGGAGATGTGAACCAGGTGGATAGCGTGATTGCCCAGGTGGAGGAAGTGCTGGCAGACAGTTATCCCAATTCTGAGTTCAGCATCTCGGATGCAGGTACCAAGATGGAGGCTGCATCCGCATCCAATCAGACGCTGACGCTTCTGCTGATATCCATGGCAGTTATTGTCTTTATCGTCGGCGGTATCGGCATTATGAACGTGCTGTTTGTGTCCGTGAAGGAGCGCACGAACGAGATTGGTATTTTGAAGGCGCTGGGATGTTCCAGAAAAGATATTCTGCTGGAATTTCTGCTGGAGGCGAGCTGTACCAGTCTGGTCGGCGCAGTGTTGGGCGTTCTGGTTGCGTTGGGAATCACGCCGCTGGTGGAGCTGTTTTCCATCAGAGTGTCGTTGTCAGTAAGTGGTGCGCTGCTGTCTTTGATATTTGGTGTATTCACGGGAAGTATCTTTGGATTTTATCCGGCATACAAGGCGTCGAGGCTGATACCGGTGGTTGCACTCAATCAGGAATAGGATGGGTAGATTATGATTACAATGACAAATATCAATAAGGGATATATGCTTGGCGAGGAAAAGCTGCCGATTTTAAAAAATATCAATTTTCATGTGGACGAAGGCGAATATGTGGCGATTCTGGGTCCTTCCGGTTCCGGAAAGACAACGCTGATGAACATTGTGGGATGCATGGATGTCATGGACAGTGGGGAATATTATCTGGATGGAATGGCGATTCACGAGACGAAACAGGATAAGCTGACGGAAGTCCGCAATGAGAAAATAGGTTTTATATTTCAGAATTATCAGCTGATACCTACCTATAATGTGTTGCAAAATATCATAATGCCGCTGATTATGCGCGGGATGACACATCAGGAGGCGGAGGAGCAGTGTCAGAACACCATCAAACTGCTGGGGCTGGATCACAGGGTGGATCACAAACCGAGCGAACTGTCCGGCGGTCAGAAACAGAGGGTTTCCATCGCCCGGGCACTGGTGGGAAAGCCGGCAATCCTGCTTGCGGATGAGCCGACCGGAGCACTTGACCAAAACAGTGGTAAGGAAGTGCTGAAACTGTTCCGGGAATTGAATGATATGGGAAATACCATCGTGATGATTACCCATGACCTGACAGTGGCACAGTCTGCCCAGAGAATTGTGCGGATTGTGGATGGACAGCTGCATGATGCATAAGAATGGGCTTGACATTTTTTGATAAATTCACTACAATAGTTTTCAGTTGAAAAGCGATGATGGTGCATAGTAGCGTTTTGTTTTCCGGCAGAGAGAGAGGGTCGTTGGCTGAAAGCCTTCTCCGGTTCAGATAAAATGTCGAAATTCCCACCGGAGCTGCTCAGGGGAAAGCACAGGATGGTTTCGTAACCAAAGGTGTAGTAGTTTGAGCCGGTTCGCGCACGTTATGCGTAAGAGGAGTGCCCGGCGGTACGAAGTTTGCAGGAGAAGGAATCTGACTGAACTTTGTCATATACCGGGAAACAGGGTGGTACCGCGTAATTTACGTCCCTTGCCGATGATTTCGGCAAGGGATTTTTGATGTGGAGAAGTAATTAAAAGAAAGCCGCGCAGCAGCGCAGAAAGAGGAGTATGATGAAAGCCAAGTTAGACCAAATCAGAGAGCAGGCACTGGCACAGATTAGAAACTGTGATACAACGGAAAAGCTGAACGAAATCCGTGTGAGCGTTCTGGGTAAAAAGGGTGAATTGACCAGTGTGCTGAAATCCATGAAGGATGTTGCTC
>CAZUAP010000062.1:0-3918 GCA_964617975.1 uncultured Acetatifactor sp.
GGAAATCGGGACCGGAGGAGAGCAGGCATATCAATCACTGGCTTGCAGACAACTGTTTTGGAGATTATTACACCAGAACAGGACTGGACTATGCAGAGAGGGAACTGATTACATTCTGCTTCCTTTCAGCACAGGGCGGATGTGAACCACAGCTTACCAGTCATGCAGCAGCAAATATGAAGAATGGCAACGATAAGCTGTTTCTGATCAAGATTATTTCACACTGCCTGCCGTTTATCGGTTACCCTCGCAGCCTGAACGCACTTCGCTGTGTGAATGAAGCGGCAAAGAGTATGGAAAACACATGAGATTATCATCGGAACGCCGACATGGTGGTACACCATGGCTCCGGCGGTTCTGACATTTTTAAGCAATGCAAATTTTGCAGGAAAAAGAGTGGCGCTGTTCCAGACGCATGGCGGCTGGCCGGGACACACTTTAAAGGATATGAAAGCATTGTGCAATGGTGCGGAAATCATCAGCGAAAAGGCAATCCAGTTTGATTCTACGGGAGGAGACCATCTGGAGACTCCGCTTAATGAGATTGAAAGCTGGATTAGTATGTTGTAAGGAGATGGAGGGTTCAGAATGAAAACATTAATTGCATTTTTTTCAAGAGCAGATGAAAATTATTTTGGCGGTGCATACCGCTATATCAAGGTCGGCAACACGGAGGTTGTTGCAAACCAGATTAAGGAACTGACCGGAGCGGACAGCTTCAAGATTGAAATGAAGAAACCCTATGCAGCGGATTATAACACTTGCATTGCTCAGGCAAAGAAGGACAAAAACGCTGGGGCAAGACCGGAGCTTGTGGAGGAGTTAGACAGTATTGACGAGTACGATACCATCATTCTCATGTATCCGAATTACTGGGGAACCTGCCCGATGGCAGTATTTACATTCCTTGAAAAATTTGATTTTACCGGAAAAACCATTCTGCCGCTCTGTACCCACGAGGGCAGCGGCATGGGCGGCAGTGAGCGTGATATTGCAAAAGCAGCAAAGGGAGCTATACTGAAAAAAGGTTTGCCGATAAACGGAAGTAGCGTAAACAGTGCCAGACAGCAGGTAGAAAAGTGGCTGGAAGTGAACGGGATAAGGGCGTAATTTTTGGCTTTGGAGCTACCAAAAGGTGCGATTGTCGGAAATCCAGTAAATAAGCGAGTTTCAGCTAATTTAGCATTCCAATTGCTTTTTTGGAAAAGGAAACGGACAACTATAACCAGATTTGCATCTTCTGAAATTGTATAAAAGGCAAGATGGAATTTGCAAAGTACATAGTACATAGTGCAGTCAAAAACAAGGAACAAAATACATCAAAAACAGGGAATAAAATACATCAAAAACGCCGAACGGATATTGACAATTCTCAATCTTTAGGCGGAAAATAGTCATACTATCATGATCGATATGGATTAGAAGCAGATGCAGTATTACATCTTGAGGATGGCAGATATGCGTTGATTGAATTTAAGCTTGGCAGCAGAGAAATCGAAGAGGGTGCAAAACATCTTTTGGAAATTAAAAGATTAGTGAAAGAATACAATCTGAAGGAGAAACAATGCCCACTTCGTGAACCGGATTTGCTGCTGGTAATTACCGGTGGAAATATGGCATATACCAGGGAGGATAGTGTGAAAGTGATTCCTATAGGATGTTTAAAGGATTGAGCTTTATCGTTTGGAATTGCGGGTTATATGGGATTTTCCCAATGTCTGCGCCGCAGGAATAAATAAGTATAAAATTCCTCCATTTACAGATACTATTCCGGAAATGATTAGTATTATTGTAAACGGAGGTTTTTATGAAAGCAACAGGGATTGTCCGAAGAATAGATGATTTGGGGCGTATTGTCATCCCGAAGGAAATCAGACGCACACTTCACATCAGGGAGTCAGACCCCCTGGAAATTTACACAGACAGAGAAGGTCAGATTATCTTGAAAAAATATTCTCCCATCGGGGAGATGAGCACCTTTGCCAGACAGTATGCGGAGAGTCTTGCGCAGGTGTCGGGTCACGTAGCCGTGATTGCGGACAGAGACCAGTTCATCGCTGCTGCGGGAGGCTACAAGCAGTTTGTGAACAAGCCGGTCAGCCGACAGTTGGAAGGGAAAATAAACAACCGGGAGACCTTCCTTGCCACCAGAGGCGACAGAAATTTCATCCCGGTTTGTGAAGAGGGCGAAAACGATTACCAGCATCAGGCGATAGCCCCCATCATCTGTGAGGGGGACATCATCGGCAGTGTCATTTTGCTGGACAATGACAATCGAAGTAAAATGGGCGAGGTGGAGCAAAAGCTGATTCTCTCCGCCGCCGGTTTTCTGGGCAGACAGATGGAGCAATAGATGCCGAGGATTATTTCTCGCTCATCTGGTCTAAGAGCGCCAGCTTCATGTCATACAGCTTTTTGGACAAATCCACATATACCTTATGGGGATTGACCAGACGTCTGGTCTCATCCCAGAGCGTGTCAAGCTCCTGCTGGCAATAAGAGCGGATGTCCATGACCTTCGGGGAGGTGTAAACACATTTACCCTTCTCGAAGATTTGCTCCATAATAGGGCGCAGCGTGTAGGTGCCGCCCTTTAATCTGGTTTTCTTCCAAGGCTCATGAGGGTCAAACAAAAGCATATCGTCAGCTTCGTTGTATACTTCATCCACCAGACATATCAAATCGGCTTTAATCTTGCCGGATTCCTTTTCATATATGCGGTAAATCATTTTATTTCCGGGGTTGGTGACTTTCTCCGTATTCTCGGAGAGTTTGATTTTGGGCACAAATACACCGCTCTCATCCTGAACGGCAGCCAGCTTGTAGACACCACCGAAGGAGGGATTATCCTTGGAGGTAATCAGGTGGGTGCCCACACCCCAAGAGGTGATGGCTGCGCCCTGAACCTTCAGGCTGTCGATAAGGTGCTCGTCCAAATCGTTGGAGGCAGAGATGACTGCGTCGGTGAAACCGGCTGCATCCAGCATCTTTCTTGCCTTTTTGGACAGATATGCCAAGTCTCCGCTGTCCAGACGAATCCCGTAGAAGGTGAGGGGAATACCGGCCTCGCGCATCTCAGTAAATACACGGATTGCGTTGGGAACGCCGGATTTCAGCGTGTCGTAGGTATCCACCAGCAGGATGCAGGCGGAAGGATACATATCTGCGTAAGCCTTGAAGGCGGTGTACTCATCCGGAAAGCTCATAATCCAGCTGTGTGCGTGGGTGCCCTTCACAGGTACGTCAAAGAGCTGGCCGGCAAGCACGTTGCTGGTGCCGATACATCCGCCAATCATGGCAGCTCTGGCACCGTAGGTGCCCGCATCCGGTCCCTGGGCGCGCCGCAGACCGAACTCCATGATACCGTCACCGCGTGCGGCAAAGCACACTCTGGCTGCCTTGGTGGCAATCAGACTCTGATGATTGATGATATTCAGGATGGCGGTCTCCACGAGCTGAGCCTCCATGATGGGAGCAATCACCTTAATCATGGGCTCTCTGGGAAACATTACCGTGCCTTCAGGGATGGCATAGATGTCACCGGAGAAATGGAAATCTCTCAGATAGTCCAGAAAATCCGGCTCGAAGATTCCCAGAGATGCGAGATATGCAATATCTTCTTCCTCAAAGTGCAGTTCCTTGATATACTGAATTACCTGCTCTAATCCTGCGCTGATGGCATAGCCGCCGCCAAAGGGATTGTTGCGGTAAAAGGCGTCAAAAATTACGGTTTCATTGCGGTCCTTGTTCTTGAAATAGCCCTGCATCATAGTCAATTCGTACAGGTCGGTCAACAGGGTAAGATTTTGTCTGTCCATTGTCTGGTCTCCTCGTTTCTGCCGCCTTCCATTGACAAGACAGCTGTAAATTAACAGTTATCATATAACATATTTAATAAAAACGCAAGTGTCAAAATCA
>CAZUAP010000062.1:4018-12097 GCA_964617975.1 uncultured Acetatifactor sp.
CCGAAGGTCATGGTGATTTTTATCAGATGTCCGTCATACATACTCTCCATGGCGCGGATATCCTTCGCCAGCTCCTCCAGAACTCTATGTGCCTGTGTGATATCCATGCGGTCGAAGACGAGCAGAAACTCCTCGCCACCCCAGCGGGCTGCAAAGCCGCGGGAGCGCATATGCTCCTTGAGCAGGGCAGCTGTGTTTTTGAGAATCAAGTCTCCACAGTTGTGACCGTAGGTGTCATTGACCTTTTTAAAGAAATCGATATCTCCAATAGCCAGACAGAAATGCCCTTCCTTTTTTTTGTATTTTTCCATAAGCTGTTGCAGCTTGCGGTCGCCGGAACGGCGGTTGTACAATTCGGTCAAGGTATCCTGCTCCAGCATGGTGCGCAGGGAATATTGCATGATGACGGCGGAACGCCCAATATCTCCCAGCTCATCGTTTCGGGAGGAGACAGAAGGCTCCAGCTCTGCCGTCAGATTGCCGGTCGCCACATCGGAAAGAAAGTTGCGAATCCGGTAAAGTACGGCAACCAGATTCTGGGTGTAGAGAAGCTGAAAGAAAGATATAATCAGCATCGCGGCAAGGGTAGTTAGAATCAGGGGATAGAGTGCACGCTGTACGGCGAGGTTTACCTCGCGGCAGGGTTTTCCTACATATATCATCCCGACTACAGTGCCGTCAGGGTTTGTCTCCGGCATATAGTATGCAAAATAGTCGGAGCCATTGATGAGAACCTTCTTGTAAAATTTTGCTTCTCCCTGCTCAAGTACCTCGGAAACAACGAGAGCCGGTGCAGGCGTGCCCACGATACGGGCATCGTTGGCATCGCAGATGGTAGTAAGAACACGTGTATCTTCATAAAAAATAGTGATTTCCAAATCTGTTTCCGCTTTCACGCGGTCAATCAAGTCGTAGGCGGTGGTGATATCGGTTTCGCCCTTATATAAGCGCAGGGATTCATCTCCAACCAGCTCATAGGCACCCGGGTAGGTGACGTCTAAGAGGGTATCAACATTAGAAGCTACATAGTTTAGCTCCTCCTCCACCTCGTCATACATCGTCCGGGTGAACCATCGATAGCTTACAAGCAACATAATGGCGCCAAAGACCAGAAAAGGAACAATATTGATGACCTGAAGCGTCTGACTGATTTTTCCTTTGTTATTCAAAACCATAGCTCTAACCTCCCCGTGTCATCAATTATACTATTCCGTAGTATATGTGTCAAAAGTAAATATAGCAAATATGCCTGCTCATATGTATAAATCTATGTAAAAGTGTACAAAAAAGTATGCTGAAGAATATGTGTTTACCTATATTTATTTGACACAAAAACAAGGATAGTTTACTATAGGTAAAGAATGCTTACAAGAAAGTGGGAAGATAAAATGTCCAAAAAAAGCGTGCGGATGGAATGGATATGGACGGCGGTTTTGTGTGCGGTGATGATAGTATGTACTCTGGTGATGCTGACGCTTTGTGCAGATGAGGGTGTCGACTATGATGAATCCTACAGTTTTAAGACTGCCCGGGACAATACCGTGCTGGGGATTGCGGAGAAGATAGTTGATGACCGCGACACGGATGTGCCGCTCTATTACTGTGTCCTTCGACTTTGGATTAAGCTGTTTGGCGGCATTGGGCACCGCTTTTTTGCTGCGAGGATTTTTTCCGTGGCAGGCACGGTGGCTTCCATGATTCTTGGGATTACGATTATACGAAAATTATGGGGCAATCGGACGGCATTGTTTTTCATTATCGCTACCGGGCTCACTCCGGCGATGCTGCACATAAGTGTCAATATCCGTATGTATTCATGGACCAACTTTCTGGTGACAGCCAGTGCAATTTTGGCTTTCTGCATTGTGCAGAAACCCTGCCAGAAAAGGATGTGGGTGCTCTTAGGGCTATGCACATTTATAGCGTTGTTTAGCCATTACTTCACGGCATTTTGCTACCTAGTCATTTATCTCTATTTGTTGATAGAGCTGTTTCGCAGTGCCAGAAAGGAAGTATGGAAGGTATTTGTGTGTGGTGCGATTTCTGTGGTGTCGCTGATTATATGGATGATTGTCTCTGAATTTTTTCATTTTGTGAATGCGGACAGCTCAGAGGTGACCATGCATAAGATTTCCATAAGGAGTCTGTTGGAGTATATCTTTGACACTGATATGCGTTTTTCAATTCCCATAGGAGTTGTCCTTGTTGCGGTGGCGCTGGTGGGGGCAGCGTTGTTTATGAGAGATAGGGAGCACAGGGGGGACAGGCGTTTTGTGATAATGAGTGTGTCAACGATTTTTGTGATTTATCTGTTGGCGCTGGTGTTGTCTTCTTTTGCAACACATTTTTTTGCGCCGCGGCACGTTGTGCATGCTTTGGGGATGATGTGGCTGGGAATCGCGATTGCTCTCCCTCGTATCAACTGGCCGGTGTACCTGTCCGGGTTTGCGGTGCTGGTGGGGATGAGCTATTCCAATTATCAGGGGGAATATGAGAGTGCCTATCGTGATACGCCGTATCTGGAGGCGACGAAGGAGTTTATTGACACGCAGATGGAGCCCGGCGATATTGTGATTTATTCTTCTCCGGCTATGTATGGAACCTTGTATGGGTGTTATATGCCGGAACAAACGTTTATTCATTTAAAAAATGTAGGAGATATTCAGGAGCTGGCAGGAAAGCGCGTGTGGTATTTCAGTACAGCATGGCAGGTATTCTTTTCCGAGGAGGATGTGGAGACTTATGGCATTACATCGCAGAATATGGGACATTACGGTTTCCAGATTATGGAAAACTACACGGATTTTGACATCCTGCGACTTGAGATAAGAGGTGCAGAGTGATGAGAGCGGCGAAAATTCTGATTATTATGGTGATGGTTGCCAGTATGTTGGTGGTGTGGCCAATTCGTCCTTTCCGAGAGGTGGGTTCCGTCCGCTCAGGGGACGAGGGGCATTCTATTGCGGAGCCCTTGGAGGAGGGGGAAAGCATCACCCAGACCTTTAAAGCGGCGGACAATAATATCATTCAACTGGAGTATGTGCTCACCTATGATGAGACGATGCCTCGGGAGGGGGAGCTTTTGTTCGAACTGCTGGATAAGGAGGGAAATGTGCTGTATGAGGAGACTGTAGATTACGGACAGGTTCCGAATTACAGCTACAATGGCAGCATTTTGAATCTCAAGCTCAAAAAGGGCAGAATGTATTCGTACCGCCTGACAAACCTGAGCGTGACCGACAATAAGCCCTGCGGCGTCTATACCACTGATAAGACAATGTATGGAATCAAAAAAGGTTCTCTGAATGTCGCGGGCGAGAATGTGGAGGGCGAGCTGCTCACCAGAATTACGGCGAACAAACCTTTGACGGCAGAAAATACGCTGGCTGTCTGGGGCTGTATCGGCTTGGTGGGATTCTCGGCGTATGAGCTTTTAGACCGCATCCAGGAAAAGAATGTAAAACAGAAGGATGCAAAAAGGAAAGACGTAAATGAGAAAGAGGGACAATAGATTATGAAATGGGTGAAATTCCGACTGAAAACAATTACGGACGCGGAGGATATCATTATCAGCACACTTTATGATATCGGTCTGGAGGGCGCGCAGATAGAGGACAAGGTTCCGTTGACGGCGTTGGAGAAGGAGCAGATGTTTGTGGATATTTTGCCGGAGGGTCCGGCAGATGACGGAGTGGCGTATCTGAATTTTTTTGTGGAGGAGCAGGAGGACGGCTCACTTCTGGTGCAGGAGGAAACTACGGATGTGGAAAGTCTTCTGGCGAGGATTGAGAGTGAGCTGGAGGACTTGAAACTTTTCTGTGACATCGGTGAGGGAACGGTCACGGTGGACGAGACGGAGGATATTGACTGGATTAACAACTGGAAACAGTATTTTCATCAGTTTTATATTGACGATATCCTTGTGATACCCTCCTGGGAGGACATCAAGCCGGAGGATGAGCAGCGGATGGTGCTGCATATTGACCCGGGCACGGCTTTCGGCACGGGGATGCACGAGACTACACAGCTTTGTATCCGCCAGCTTCGCAAGTATATCACTCCCGAAACGGAGCTTTTGGACGTGGGAACCGGAAGCGGCATTCTTGCAATTTTATCGCTGATGTTCGGTGCAAAGCACGCCGTTGGGACGGATTTGGACCCCTGTGCTGTGGAGGCTGTGGCGGAAAACTGTGAGACCAACGGCATCCGCAGAGAGCAGTTTGAGATGATGATTGGCAATATCATCACGGACAAGGAGGTTCAGGATAAGGTGGGCTACGGCTGCTATGACATTGTGGTGGCGAACATTCTGGCGGACGTGCTGGTGCCTCTGACCCCCGTGATTGTCAATCAGTTAAAGTCCGGCGGAATCTATATTACCTCCGGTATCATCAACGACAAGGAACAGACCGTGGTGGACGCGGTGAAGGCAGCAGGGCTCACATTGCTGGAGGTCACTTATCAGGGCGAGTGGGTTTCTGTCACGGCGAGAAAGGACAATTAGCATCACTGGTTTGGTGGAGGAACTATGTATCAGTTTTTTGTGGAACCCGGACAGATTGACTTAAATGACAAAAGTGTCGTAATTACCGGCGCGGATGTGAACCATATCAAAAATGTGCTGCGCATGAAAATCGGTGAGGAGATTGCCGTAAGCAACGGTCAGGACGGCAGGGAGTACCGCTGCGGTATTGAGGAGTTCACTGAGGACAGTGTGCGATGTAAGCTGCGTTTTATCAAGGAGGATGCTGTGGAGCTGCCGGTGAAGGTCACGCTCTTTCAGGGATTGCCCAAGGGGGACAAGATGGAGCTTATCATCCAGAAGGCGGTGGAGCTGGGGGTGCATGAGATTGTCCCGGTGGCTTCCAAGCGATGCGTGGTGAAACTGGACGAGAAGAAGGCGGCTGCAAAGACAGCGCGCTGGCAGGGGATTGCGGAGGCTGCCGCCAAGCAGAGCAAGCGGGGCATCATCCCGCAGGTGAATCCGGTGATGAGCTTTGCACGGGCAGTGGAGAAGGCCGGACAGATGGATGTGAGGCTGATTCCCTATGAGCTGGAGAGCGGCATGGAGCGCACGAGAGAGCTTTTGAATCGCATTCGCCCCGGGCAGGAGGTTGCAGTGTTCATCGGACCGGAGGGCGGATTCGAGGAGAGCGAGATTGCGCTTGCATCGGAGAGAGGGATTGAACCAATTACTCTGGGACGGAGGATCCTGCGCACGGAGACCGCGGGCATGACGGTGCTGGCATGGCTGGGATATCTTCTGGAGCAGTAGCGGGAGGACTGACAGGACAGGACTTTTGTGCATATAATGTGAATAACAAATGGAAAATATAGATGAAGGAGAATCATCATGGAAGTGTATTTGGACAATTCTGCCACGACGCGTGTGTTTCCGGACGTGGCGGAGTTGATGAAAAAGATAATGTGTGAAGACTATGGCAATCCTTCCAGCTTGCATAGAAAGGGCATACAGGCGGAAAATCACCTCCGCTATGCCAAGGAGACTCTGGCGGGCATTCTCAAGGTGAATGAAAAGGAGCTCTTTTTCACGTCCGGCGGCACGGAGTCGGATAATCTGGCTTTGATTGGCACGGCACTGGCAAACCAGCGCAGGGGCAGGCATCTGATTACGACACAGATAGAGCATCCTGCAATCTTGCAAACGATGAAATATCTGGAGGGGCTCGGGTTTCGGGTGACGTATCTGCCGGTGGACGCCACGGGACGCATCCGGCTGGAGGAGCTGCGCGATGCCATAGGACCGGAGACCATATTGGTGTCTATCATGCACACCAACAATGAAATCGGCTCACTGCAGCCCATCGCCGAGGCGGGCACTCTTATCAAGAGGATGAACCCGGACACCCTGTTCCATGTGGACGCGGTGCAGGGTTTCGGCAAGGCACGCATCTATCCGAAACGGATGAACATTGATTTGCTTTCCGTCAGCGGGCATAAGATTCACGGACCCAAGGGGATAGGACTGCTGTATGTGGGGGAGAAGGTCAAAATTCAGCCCATCAATTTCGGCGGAGGCCAGCAGCAGAATCTTCGCTCGGGCACAGAGAATGTCCCCGGTATTGCAGGTATGGCGAGGGCAGCAGAAATCCTCTACAGCCATCTGGAGGAGGATGTGAATCAGCTCTACCGCTGTAAGCGGTACTTTGTGGAAGGTCTGCAGCGTCTTGACGGAGTGCGGGTGAACGGACTTCTGCCGGACGGTTCCTGCGGGGAGGGAACGGCGCCCCATGTGGTCAGTGCATCCTTTGCCGGTGTCCGCAGTGAGGTATTGCTGCACGCGCTGGAGGACGAGGGAATCTATGTGTCGGCGGGCAGCGCCTGCTCCGCACACAAGCCGCAGCCCTCGGCAACGCTGAAGGCAGTCGGCGTGGATAAGTCGCTTTTGGAATCTACGCTGCGTTTCAGCTTTTCTGTTTTTACGACACCGGAAGAATTGGACTATACATTACGGGTTTTATATGATAAAATTCCTGTGCTGCGCAGATATACCAGACGTGCGTAGAAGGCGGGAAAAGACGGTCTCCATGACCGCGCCGTTATATGGGAGGAAGATATGTTTACAGCGTTTTTGATAAAGTATGCAGAGATTGGTATCAAGGGACGAAACAGATATCTGTTTGAGGATGCACTGATTCATCAGATGAAATATGCCCTGAAAAAATGTGAGGGGCAGTTTCTTATTCATAAAACCCAGGGACGCATCTATGTGGATGCACAGACGGAATTTGACTTCGACGAGGTGGTGGAGCACCTGAAGCGTGTGTTCGGCATCTC
Organism: uncultured Acetatifactor sp.; assembly: GCA_964617975.1. Taxonomy (GTDB): domain Bacteria; phylum Bacillota; class Clostridia; order Lachnospirales; family Lachnospiraceae; genus Acetatifactor. The sequence continues at coordinate 10,817 of CAZUAP010000062.1, forward strand.
GGGTATATGTCCTGTGGTCTATGTGGAGGATGAGGGCTTTGAGAAACTTTGTGACACGGTTGTCAATTATATTGCAGACGTGTACCCGGACCGCAACAAAACCTTCAAGGTCAATGCGCGCCGGGCGAGAAAAAATTATCCCAAGGACTCCATGACCATCAACATGGATATGGGGGAGGCAATCTTGAATGCGTATCCCGAGATGAAGGTAGATGTTCACAACCCGGACATTCTTCTGAATATTGAGGTGCGGGAGAAGATTTATATTTATTCCGAAATTATTCCGGGACCCGGAGGAATGCCTGTGGGTACAGGCGGAAAGGCAATGCTGCTGTTGTCAGGCGGCATTGACTCTCCGGTGGCCGGTTACATGATATCGAAGCGCGGCGTAAAGATAGACGCGGTTTATTTTCACGCTCCGCCTTACACCAGCGACAGGGCAAAGCAGAAGGTGGTGGACCTCGCCAGAATTGTGTCGCGCTACACCGGTCCCATCTATCTCCATGTCATCAACTTTACGGATATTCAGCTCTATATCCATGAGAAATGTCCCCATGAGGAGCTGACGATTATCATGCGGCGGTATATGATGCGCATTGCAGAGCATATCGCGAAGGAGACGGGATGTCTGGGACTGATTACGGGGGAGAGCATCGGGCAGGTGGCATCACAGACGATGAGTTCCCTGATTGCCACCAATGAGGTGTGTGAGCTGCCGGTGTACCGTCCGCTGATTGGGTTTGACAAGCAGGAGATTGTGGAGGTTTCCGAGAAAATCGGCACCTTCGAGACCTCCATTCTGCCCTATGAGGACTGCTGCACTATCTTTGTGGCGAAACATCCGGTGACGAAACCCAACGTGAATGTGATACGCAGGCATGAGCACAATCTGGACGAGCAGATTGAGGAATTGGTAAAGACGGCGCTGGAGACCGATGAACTGATTATAGTAGAATGAAGATAAATTTTCACTTAAAAAGAACGTCTCAAGGGATTGCGTTCCTTGAGACGTTCCTGAATAAGTATCGAAAGATTAAACTAAGTAGGGCTTTAAGGTATCCATAACCTCATCGATGCCGTCCTCGGCATGGATGTTTAAGTCAATGGGCTTGGAGAGATCCAGGCTGAAGATACCCATGATGGATTTTGCATCGATTACGTATCTGCCGGATACCAAATCAAAGTCGCAGCTGAACTTCGTGATGTCGTTTACGAAAGATTTTACCTTGTCGATTGAATTTAAAGAAATCTGAACTGTTTTCATGATAGTTACCTCCTTAA
>CAZUAP010000063.1:0-11536 GCA_964617975.1 uncultured Acetatifactor sp.
TGTTGGCGAAAGCCAAGAATTCTACCCGTTAGAACCGCATCCGCGTCGGGTGAAAAATTTTCACAAGTGAAATCTTTTCACCTTGAAAGATTTCACTTTTGTTGATGGTTTTACAATAGCATATTTCTCAACAATATGCAATGATTGTTTTTCCGTTTATTCCATAAAGTCCCGGAATACACAACGGTACTCCGGGACAAATATAGTGCTACATGATTTCGCTTGTCGCTCAAGCTGTCAGAATATACATAACAGCAAAGCTGTTGGTTGTTTCTGCTTTATTTCTTCGCCACAATTTTGAACTTCACGACCTTAGTACCGCCGTAGGTAGTGCCGGTACCGCAGATAGTCATGGTTGCGGTTCCTTTCTTCGTGTTGTTCTTATAGCCGATGATGGTGTAGTCTGTGCCGTAGACCAAATCTGTAGTCTTGTCGGTGATTTTCACCGCGCCACTCTTAATCATACTCTCCGTGAACACCACCGCACTGCCGTTGTAGGTCTGGGGCTGTACCGTTATCTTCATCTTTGCGATGTCCTTTGCCGCAATGCGGTAGGTGGTCTGTGCAGTTCCGATATAATTGCCGTTTTCCTTCGCCTGAACCTTTACCGTGATGGTGGTGTTGGATGCAACCGTGGAACTGCCGTCAAATTTCTCACCGGTGCTCAAATAGTATCCCTCAACTGTGTAGTCCCTGTTGGCTTTCAGTTTCTTGCCCTTGGCGTCGGTCACCACGGGGCTGCTGAGAAGTTTCCCCTTGCCGCTCAGGAACTTATCTGCCGCGGTGATTTTGATATCCGCATCGCTCAGGGATTTCTGTACAATGGTGAAAGTCACTTCCTTGGTAAACTTATAATTTCCCTTGCCTTTGATGACCACCGTGGGTGCCTTGGCTGCTTTGGAATCCGCAAGTTTCTTGTTATTCTTGTAGGTGACGGTATAATCCTTCCCCTTTATCAGGGTTATGCTTTCATTTGCATTTTCAGTTCCATTTTCATTTATATTTTCACTTACGCTTTCTGTGGTATTTCCACTGGTTGCGCTGTTCAGCTGAACCGTCACCTCCGGGCAGGCACCGCTCTGCTCATAAGAGAGGGTCGGGACAGCCGTAGAAGTGTCCGTTCCGGCAACTGTCACCTGCAGCTTGGAAACCACCTCCGATGTGGGCTGGATGGTGAAGGTTTTCTTCACAGTGCCAGTGTAACCGCCGCAGCCTGTGAGGAGAATTGTCCCCTTGCCTGCGTTGATGTTGTTGGTATACTCCACCGTGTAATCCTTGCCGAGACGCAGGGTGGTCTCTCCCACCTTTAACGTAACATCAGGACAAATTTCACTGCCTGTGAAAGTCGCTTTATTGTCGTATGTCGCCTTTGCCTTGCTCAGTGCCGTGCCCTTGATGGTGAAAGTCTTCTCCACCGTACCATACACATAGGTTCCATCCTCATTCTTATTCTCAAGTCCGGTGATTATCAGGGTCGCCTTGCCCGCCCTGTCGTTGTTGCGGTAGCTGATGGTATAATCCTTGCCCAGCGTGAGTTGCTTTTTCTGATAAGTCACCTCGGGAGTAGGCGCAGCAGGGCTGCCCTCCTCGTAGGTATAGGCAGGAATGGTTGCCACCTTCAACTGGGATGCCATCACCTGAGTCGTTTCCAAAATCACCATCGTCGCAGTGACGCTGCCCTGATAGTTGCCCTTGCCCGTGATAACCACGTTATACTGTCCGGGGGCTTTGTAAGCGTCTGCGCCGCTGTCAGGGAACGTCACGTCAAAGTCCGTGCCCGACTTAAGTTTCACACCGTCTGCAGTGACCGTAGGCGCAGGTTTCTTCACCTTGTTGTCGGCCTTAAATATCATGGAGGAAACGGTGGTGTTTCCCTCTGTCAGTGTCTTGGGTAAAATGGTAAAAGTTGCCGTCAAACTCTCGTTGCCGCTGTAATCTCCAATAAACTTAACTGTAACGGTAGGCGCCTTGGCAGCATCCGATGCCGCTGCATTCACGTTGTTGGCATAGCTGACCCTGTAGTCCACCCCAAGAGTTAATACCTTGTCTCCATAAGTTACCACTACCTCGGGTGTCAAAGCCTTACCGGTATAGGTCTGGGCAGAAATCGCAGCTACCTCAACCGGTTCTTCTCCCGTGGCAGTCAGCCAAATGGAGGTGGATAATCCCTGAGGAAGTTCTGTATAAGATTTGCCACTACTGTCTTTCAGCGTCACCGGAAGTACAATGCTCGCGCTGAGATTCTTGGGTGTCTTAATCGCCTTTAAAGAAGTACAGTCCGTAAATACACCATAATACAATTCCAGACTGGACATATCAAAACTGCTTAAATCCAATGTGGTTAAACCACTGCAGCCATCGAACATCTCATACACGTCCGTTACTTTACTTGTTTCAAAGCTGCTTAAATCCAGCGTAGTTAAACCGCTGCAGCCACGGAACATCCTGCTCATGTCCGTTACTTTACTGGTAGCAAAGCTGCTTAAATCCAGTGTGGTTAAACCACTGCAGCCATCGAACATCTCATACACGTCCGTTACTTTACTTGTTTCAAAGCTGCTTAAATCCAGTGTGCTTAAACCACTACAACCAGAGAACATGCTCCCCATGGACACCACTTTGCTTGTGTCAAAACCACTTACATCCAGCGTGCTTAAACCACTGCAACCAGAGAACATGCCCCCCATGGACGCCACTTTGCTTGTGTCAAAACCACTTACATCCAGTGTGCTTAAACCGCTGCAGCCATAGAACATCCAGCTCATGTCCGTCACGTTACTTGTTTCAAAGTTTTTTAAATCCAGTGTGCTTAAACCGCTGCAGCCATAGAACATTTCTTTCATGTACGTCACGTTACTTGTTTCAAAGTTTTTTAAATCCAGTATGCTTAAACCGCTGCAATCACTGAACATCCTGCTCATGTCCGTTACTTTGCTCGTATCAAACTCACTCAAATCCAAGGTACTTAAACCGCTGCATTTCCCGAACATCCAGTTCATGTCCGTTACGTTACCTGTATTAAGACCGCTTAAATCCAGGGTACTTAAACCGCTGCAACCATAGAACATCCCGCTCATGTCCGTCACATTACTTGTTTCAAAGTTTTTTAAATCCAGTATGCTTAAACCGCTGCAATAACCGAACATCCAGTTCATGTCCGTTACGTTTCCCGTGTTAAAGCTACTTAAATCCAGCGTAGTTAACCCCCTGCAACCATCGAACATCCCACTCATGTCCGTTACTTTGCTCGTATCAAACTCTCTCAAATCCAAGGTAGTTAGATTGCTGCAATATCCAAACATGCTCTCCATGTTTGTTACGTTACTTGTATTAAAACTACTTAAATCCAAGGTGGTTAAACTCTGGCATGAACGAAACATATCGGACATATCAGTTACGTTACTTGTTTCAAAGTTTTTTAAATCCGGTATTCTTAAAACGCTGCAACCGTAGAACATCCCGCTCATATCCGTTACGTTTCCCGTGTCAAAGCTACTTAAATCCAGGGTGCTTAGGCTGTCGCAATTACTAAACATGCTCTCCATGTTTGTTACGTTACTTGTATTAAATTTGCTTAAATCCAGCGTGGTTAAACCCCTGCAACCAACGAACATCTCGCTCATGTCCGTTACTTTGCCCGTATCAAACTCACTCAAATCTACGCTTGTTAAATCCTCACAACAAGAAAACCAGCAGCTAGTCGATGTCACCCCCGTTGCCGTAACTTTTGCGCTTGTAATTTTATCTGCATAAGTCAACCAAGCCCACTCATTAGAACGATTATGCGTATGTTCCGAGCTGTATTCCCCTGAAATCGTCAGCAGCCCATCACTGCTGATGCTCCAATCCAAACCGCAATCCGTTCCGGAGGCAATAACAGACGCACTATTATTTGCCATGATTTCCACATTCTCCGCAACGTCCGCCACGGCATTTGCGCTCACATCCCCTGCACTTACATCGATGCTTACTTCCTCAGTCTCTGTTTCTTCTGATTCTTCCGTCTCGTCCGTTTTTTCCGTATCGTCAGTCACCTCATTTGCAGACACAGTTATCTCCGGTTCATTTTCGCTGACGGATATGCTCTCCTGTTCCTGAGATACCGCATCCTCCGGAAGTTCTGTCTGCAATTCCGTTTCTGCCTGCAGTTCCGCCGGCAATTCCGCTGCCCAAACCTGCGCCCCTGACGACTGCAGAATCAACGCCACACTCAACAAAATCCCAAACCTTCTCCTCAAACGTTTACAATTTTTTCTCATGTTTTTCCCCTCCTAACAATTCGGAAATACGTTTTAAACATATTTATTATATACGTCTAAAACCGGTATTGTCAACTTGTCAATACTTGAATAATAGGATTATATATAGAAAAAAACATCAATTTTACACGTCTGGAGGAATTCACATGAAAAAAACTTACGACCGGCTTGCAGTTGGAGACCGCCTACGTTTTAAACGCCAAGCTCTTGGCATATCCCAAGAAGAAGTCGCTGAGCGAATTGACCGTGCCTCCAAATATTATGCTGATATTGAACGTGGAAATTGTGGTATGAGTATTGAGACCCTGATGGCTCTCTCCAACACCTTAAATATGTCTTTGGATTATATTATCTATGGGACAGTCCAGTCCGAACTGGAACTGACTAAGAATACAGAAGAAGTCGCTGCTATCAACGATATGTTAGACCACTCCCCAGACCGCCTGCGCGCCTATGCGCTGCGCCTGATGAAGCTCTTTGTGGCAGCCACCCTGCCGGGAACAGAAGATTCCCCTGAAAGTCAAACAGACAGCTAATCGAATCCGATAGCTGTCTGTTTTAAATATCTCTATTCTGTGATATCCGTTCCGAAATATTTCACCGAAATCTCGCTGAGCACGCCCTCCGCACGAAGCTCCTCAATCGCCTGATTGATTGCCTCGCGCAGGCTTGCGGAATCCTCTCCCTTGCGCAGAGGGATGCAGACATTGTTTGCCTCCTCTGTCAGTGCCGCCACCTTCAAATCTGACTCAGGATGCGCACTCATATAATCGTAGAAGGTTACCTCTGCATTCAAGGTTGCGTCGATTCTGCCCTGCAAAAGCAGCTCAATGGTCTGGTTCAAATCATCCACACCTGTCGTCACTGCACCATAGCTCTCTGCAAGCTGAGTATAAGTGCTGGAGATTGTGTTTGCCGTAGTCTTGCCCTCCAAATCCTCAAAGGAATTGATGTCCGTGTTGTCACCTCTGACAATCAACGCCGTGCGGATATATCCGTAAGGCTCAGAGAAATCATACTTCTCCGCTCTCTCCTCCGTGTAATCCACGCCGTTTACCATAATATCATAACGACCTGCGTCCAGTCCTGCCAGCAGTCCGTCCCACTCGCCTTCCACAAACGTAGCGGTCACACCCAGTTTCTCCGCAATATTCTGTGCCACTTCCACATCAAATCCCACCAGCTCATCATTCTCATCATGATAGGTCCAGGGTGCCCAGGTTCCCTCCATGGCAACCGTAATCTCTCCTGCCTCCATAATGCGCGCCAACTGGTCCTGCGCCTCATCAGCAGTGCTGTTGTCGGCAGCGGTATCCGTCTCCGTACTTTCTACAGCGACGCTGTCTGCACTGCCATTTTCTACAGCAGCCGGTTCCTCGCCCGCTCCGCAGCCCGCAAGCGCCAAAGCGCCAACCGCTGCAACCAAAACTAACTTTGTCTTCCAATCTGATTTTCTCATTTTTCTCTCCTCTTTCTTCTTTATTCTATTGATATATTTAAGTAATTGCGAAAATCATTTCTACAACACAGCTTTTGAGCAGTTTTGTATATATCCATAAACAGGCATTCTTTTTTCGTCGGCACTTAGAGCCTGTACTTTAGGCTCTTATGTGTCCGCTACGAAAAAAACATAGCGAGAGCGTGCCTGTGTTGGATATATACAAACTGCTCAATTGCGGAAGCTATAAATAATATTTTCGCAATTACCTACTATTTACTATGTTCCTGCAGATTGCGCAAAAAATCTCTGGTGCGCTGTTCCTTCGGCGCAGCAAAAAACTCTCCGCTGTCGCCTGCCTCCAGCACCGCTCCTCCATCCATAAAAATCACCTTGTTGGAGACCTGCCGTGCAAAGGAAATCTCATGAGTGACCACCAGCATGGTCATACCCTCCCCCGCCAACTGCCGCATCACATTCAGCACCTCGCCGATAAGCTCCGGGTCCAATGCCGACGTAGGCTCGTCAAAAAAGATAATCTCGGGGTCGGTTGCCAGAGCTCTGGCAATGGCAACCCGTTGCTGCTGCCCGCCTGAAAGCTGATGGGGATAATAATTATACCGCTCCGCCAGCCCTACCTTATCCAGTGCGTTTTTTCCGATTTTTTCCGCCTCATGCCGGTGCATTCTCCGCGCCACAATCAACCCTTCTGTCACATTCTGCAGCGCAGTCTTGTTGCTGAACAGGTTGAAATTCTGAAACACAAAGGCGGTCTTTCTGCGGATTCTGTCGATATCCCTCTTAGAGATATGCCCCAGCGAAAAGCGCTCCCCATCAAAGGTATAACTGCCTGCATCCGCAGTCTCCAGAAAATTCAGGCATCGCAGCAATGTAGTCTTGCCCGAACCGCTGGGTCCCAGTATCGCCACCACATCGCCCTTCCTGACGTCCAAATCAATCCCCTTAAGCACCTCCGTGGCGCCGAAAGACTTCTGTATTCCTCTTACCTCTAACATTTTGCACCTCCCCCGCTGCCGCCTCCGTAGGTTTGCAGCTTTCTCTCGCCCACGCGCTGCAGGCCGGTCAGAATGGTACAAAACATCAGGTAGATAAATCCTACCTCAAGGTATAACAGCAGCGGCTCATAGGTGCGCGCCACAATTCTCTGTGCGGACATAAACATCTCCGCCACAGTGATATTGGCTGCCAGAGAAGTCTCCTTCAACAGTCCAATCAGCGAATTAGAGAGCGGCGGAAATGCCGTCCTGAGAGCCTGCGGCAGTACAATGCGCCTCATAATCTGCATCCAGGACATCCCCACGCAGTACCCCGCCTCAATCTGCCCCTTGGGCACCGCCTCCAGTGCCGCCCGGATGGTCTCTGAGGCATAGGCGCCCTCATTGATGGAAAATACAATCACTGCTGCCGGAAAAGGGCTCAACAGAATCCCCAGACTGGGCAGACCGTAAAATACCACAAACAACTGTACCAAAACAGGCGTCCCCCGGATGACCCACACATAAAACCGCGCAAGCTGTTTCAGCACACGGACATCGGCAAACTGAATCAGCGCCGTTATCACAGCGATAATCAATGCCAGCACAAAGGAAATCGCCGTCAGCGGAATCGTGATTTTCAATCCCGGCAGCAAAATTTTCCAGAAAGAATCTATAAAAATTTGTACCCAACGCTCACTCAAGAAGTTTTCAAACATATTCTCATCTCTCCAACAGGCACACTGCCTCCGTTGCATCCGTAAACGGGAACATATCCACCCCGGCTGCGCGTTTGACCTGATAACCGCGCTTTTTCAAATACTTCAAATCCCGCACCAGCGTCTCCGGATTGCAGGATATATATACCACTCTCCGCGGTTTCAACTGCGCCACAGCCCCCAAGAAAGCCTCATCGCTCCCCGCCCGGGGCGGGTCCATCAAAAGCACATCCACCGGGGACTTGGCATCCTGTGCCATTCCCACCATAAATCTCCCTGCATCATTCTGATAAAACTGAATATTTTTTACCGCGTTGAGTTTTGCATTCGTCCGAGCATCTCTCACCGCATCGCCGTTCAGCTCCACGCCGATGACCTTTGCCGCGCTGTCCGCGGCAAGAATCCCTATGGTTCCGGTTCCGCAGTAAGCGTCCAACACCGTCTCACGTCCGGTGAGCCCGGCGTACTCCAAAGCCTTTCCGTAGAGTTTCTCTGTCTGGGCGGGATTCACCTGATAAAAGGATTTGGGCGATATGCGGAAGGTCTTGCCTCCAATTACATCTTCAATATAACCTTTTCCATAGATAACCTGCTCCTTCTCGCCCAGCACCATACTGGTGCCGCGGTTATTCACATTGACGACAATGGTGGTAATCTCCGGATGTTCTGCCCGCAGCGCCTTCACAAAATTATTTTTGGAAGGCAATATGGGGGATGCCAGTACCAGCACCACCATAATCTGTCCGGTAGCATGACCGGTTCTAATCAGCACATGCCGCAGCAGTCCGTACCCTGTATCCTCGTTATAGGGGCGAATCTTGAAGGATTTCAGCAGTCCCCTTATGGTGACAATAATGGCATCCGCCTTTTCATTCTCAATATAACAGCTGTCCACCGGCACAATGCGGTGGCTGCCCGCCTCGTAGATTCCGGAGATGGCGTTGTGTTTCCTGTCCTCCCCGAAGACGGCGTGCACCTTGCTGCGGTAGTGGGCGGGCTCCTCCATGCCGATGATTGCCTCCGGCTTACAAAAAGGCGCCATCAGCTTTGAAAACTGTCTCGCCTTCTCCGCCAGCTGCTCCTCATAGGTTTTATCTATCCATCTGCAGCCGCCGCATTTCCCTGCAACGGGACAAATACCATTCTTCTTTTTGTTCTGCTGCTCTCTCATAACGTCTACTCCGTGCGGTATTGTTTCAATCTCTCCCTGCGCTCCCTGTAATCCGGCATATAACGCTCCACCTCCCGCCAAAACTCCGGCGAGTGGTTCATATATCTCCTGTGCGCCAGCTCGTGCACCACCACATAATCCACCAGGTCCGCGGGCAGAAAGAGCAGTCTGCAATTAAAATTCAGATTGCCGTCACTGCTGCAGCTCCCCCAGCGCGTCTTCTGGTTGCGCATGGAGATACGCCCGTAGGAAATCCCCATCACCTCCGCATAATATGCCACTCTCTGAGTCACAAGCTGGCGTATCTGACGTTTCCCTGCGGCGGTCACAACCTCCGGCAGGCTGGTCTGGGCACCCTGCCCCCCGGCTGACCATTGGCTCCTCTTGCGGATAATCCATTCCCGATGCTTCTCGATAAAAGTTTCCACAGCATCATCCGGCGCCCCTGCAGGCACCCGGGCATAGACCTCGCCGCTGCTCTTAACCTGCAGTTCCAGCGTTTTTCTTCTGGAATAGATTACTCCGACGGAAAATTTTTCCGTTTCTGTGTCAATCAAATATTCCTTCATACCCACGACTCCTGCACACTACCATACAACCCGGGACAAAAAGATGCAAAAGAAGATTCCGCGAAACCATGTCTACAAAGTTTCGCGGAACCTTCATTCATCGGAGTGGCGGGATTCGAACTCGCGACCTCCGCCTCCCTAAGACGGCGCTCTAACCAAGCTGAGCCACACCCCGAAACACAAGTAGTATTATAACTGGTGCAGTTATAAAATGCAAGTGTTTTTTTCAAATTGTTCAAATTTGTATAAATTTTATAAAATTGTATAAATTTATACAATTTTTTTGAACTAATCTGTCTCCCGCGTTGCGAGGAGTTTCACCAGATATTCCCACACCCTCCGGGTAGACGCGATGCTGAGGGTCTCCTCCGTAGTATGGATATCCTGCATATCCGGTCCAATGGAGACGCAGTCCAAATCCGCTATCTTACTGCCCAGCAATCCGCATTCCAGCCCTGCATGAATCGCCTCAACCCTGGGCTCCTGTCCGTACATCTCCCGGTACACTCTAATCATCTTATCTCTGAGAGGGGAATCCGCCCGGTACTTCCAGCCGGGATACTCACCCGTCACCACGCTGACACCGCCCGCCAGTTCAGTGATGGCGAAAAGTCTGTGAATCAACGCCTCCTTGGCGCTCTCCACACTGCTCCGCACGGAAAACTCCGCCGTGAGCACGCCATCCTCCATACTTAATATGCCGAGATTCAATGAAGTCTCCACCAGCCCGGGCATATCCGCGCTCATACTCTGGACGCCATTGGGCAGACTGTTCAGGAAATCTCCCGCTCTCCGCGTATTCTCAGCGGACGCCGCCTCCGCCTGTTCCACAGTCTCACCCAGTTTCCATGTCACACAGACAGCCGGGTCTCTGACCTCCAGCTCCTCTTTTATCTCCTTCGCCAGATGTCCCATGACTTCGTTCAGCGTCTCCCCCTGGTCCTTCCAATCCTCGGGAAGCAGCAAAACCGCTCTGGTCTCTCTGGGAATCGCATTGTCCGCCAGACCGCCTTCCACGCTCACCAGTTGTACCGGTATATCCTGAGCCAGTCTCCAAAGCACCCTGCCAAACAGGCAGTTGGAGTTGCCGCGCTCCTTGTCAATCTCCCCGCCGGAATGTCCTCCCAAAAGACCGCCGACGAAAACTTCACAGAGTCTGCCCCGCGCCTGCTGTTTTTCCAGAGGAAACTGGCAGTATACTCTGGCTCCGCCCGCACAGCCTGTGAGAAAGATTCCCTCCTCCTCAGAGTCCAGATTCACCAGACGATTGCCCTTCAGCATGGACAAGTCAATCTCTCTGGCTCCGTCCATTCCCACTTCCTCGTCCACGGTAATCACAACTTCCAGCCGGGGATGCTTTAAATCCGCAGAGTCCAAGAGTGCCAGTGCGTATGCCACTGCAATTCCGTCATCTCCCCCCAGGCTGGTTCCCTCCGCGTAAACCTTGTCACCGTCGATGGCAAGTCTGAGCCCTTCCTTCTTCATGTCAATATCACAATCCGGCTTCTTCACCGCAACCATATCCATATGCCCCTGCAAAATTACCGGGGGCTCATTCTCATACCCGGGAGTTGCTTCCTTAATTATAATGACATTCTTCAACGCATCCTGAAGGACAAAAAGATTTCTCTCGCGGGCAAACCCCACCAGATAATCACTGATTTGCTCCACATTGCCAGAGCCATGGGGAATCTGACAAATCTCCTCAAAATATTGAAAAACCTTGCCCGGTTCTAAATTTGATAAAATGCCCATATCTTACCTCCTGATGAAACCATTATTTTTACACATACTCACCAAAAAGAAAAAGGGGAGCCAAAAGGCTCCCCGGGAACAATAAGCCCCCTCTAAAACTCCCCGAGTAGGGCTCGAACCTACAACAACTCGGTTAACAGCCGAGTGCTCTACCATTGAGCTATCGAGGAATATATTGCTTTCGACATACAGAGCAGATAACGGGAATCGAACCCGCCTCCTCAGCTTGGGAAGCTGATGTTCTACCAATGAACTATATCTGCATGTATGTGATTATACTACATATAATCTGATTTTACCAGTCCCAATTTTATAAAAATTCCGGTTCGGTCCTGTAATACTGTATATACAATACCACAGGTCACGAACCGGAACTGTAACAAAACCTTTAATCAATTATCACTTACGCAAGTTTGCTCTTTGCCAAATCAGCAAGCTCCTTAAAGCCGTCGGCATCATTCACTGCCAGCTCAGCCAGCATCTTTCTGTTCATGTCAACGCCGGCAAGTTTCAAGCCGTACATGAATTTGCTGTAGGAGAGTCCGTTCAATCTTGCTGCAGCATTGATACGTGCAATCCAGAGCTGTCTGAACTGACGCTTTCTCTCTTTTCTGCCTGCGTAGGAGCTGG
>CAZUAP010000064.1:0-11515 GCA_964617975.1 uncultured Acetatifactor sp.
TGACAGGATAACCAATCTTATGCGCAATGTCCAGCGCATCCTCCACCGTGGCAGCCATTCCTGATTCCGGCATGGGAATCTCCAGCTTGTCCATCATAGCGCGGAACAAATCTCTGTCCTCCGCCAAATCTATCACCGCAGGGGCAGTGCCCAGAATGCGCACACCGTTTTTCTCCAAATCCGCCGCCAGATTCAGCGGTGTCTGACCGCCGAACTGCGCGATAACGCCCACCGGCTGCTCCTTCTTATAAATACTCAGCACATCCTCCAGCGTCAGCGGCTCAAAGTAAAGTTTATCGGAGGTATCATAGTCCGTGCTCACCGTCTCAGGATTGCAGTTGACAATAATCGTCTCAAAGCCCAGTTTCTTCAATGCAAGAGAGGCGTGTACGCAGCAATAGTCAAACTCGATACCCTGACCGATACGGTTGGGGCCGCCGCCCAGAATCATCACCTTGGGCTTGCCCGGGCGGACGGGATTCTTGTCTGCGGCATTGTAAGTGGAATAATAATAAGCACTGTCCTGGGTGCCGCTCACGTGTACGCCTTCCCAAGCCTCCTCCACGCCCAGAGCGATTCGATGCTCGCGAATCTCCTGCTCCGGAATTGCCAAAAGGATACTGAGATACTTATCGGAGAAGCCGTCCTTCTTCGCCGCAATCAGCATCTCATCGGAAGGCAGACTGCCCTTGCATGAAAGCAGCGCCTTCTCCTCCTCCACAAGCTCCTTCATCTGCTCAATAAACCATTTTTTCACATGGGTGATATCGTGGAGTTCCTCCACGGTCGCACCTTTTTTCAGCGCCTCGTACATGGCGAAGTGACGCTCACTGGAAGGGGTAACCAGCATCTGCAACAGCTGCTCCTTGGTCTTTGCCTCCAGCTTGGGAATCTGCCCTAAGCCATAGCGTCCGGTCTCCAGAGAGCGGATTGCCTTCTGGAAAGCCTCCTTGTAATTTTTGCCGATACTCATGACCTCGCCCACGGCGCGCATCTGAGTGCCGAGCTTATCCTCCACACCCTTAAACTTTTCAAATGCCCAGCGCGCAAACTTGATGACCACATAATCTCCGTCCGGCACATACTTATCCAGCGTGCCGTACTTGCCGCAGGGGATGTCCTTCAAGGTCAGTCCGGTTGCAAGCATAGCACTGACCAAAGCGATGGGGAAACCGGTAGCCTTGGAAGCCAGTGCGGAGGAACGGGAGGTGCGGGGGTTAATCTCAATGACAATGATTCTGTCACTCACAGGGTCATGAGCAAACTGCACGTTGGTGCCCCCGATGACCTGCACGGATTCCACAATACGGTAAGCCTGCTCCTGCAGGCGTTTCTGCAGCTCCTCCGAAATCGTCAGCATAGGCGCAGCGCAGAAGGAATCCCCGGTGTGTACGCCCATGGGGTCAATGTTCTCGATAAAGCAGACGGTAATCATATTGCCGTCCGCATCGCGCACCACTTCCAGCTCCAGTTCTTCCCAGCCCAGAATGGACTCCTCCACCAGAACCTGTCCCACAAGGCTTGCCTGCAGACCTCTTGCGCAGACAGTGCGCAGTTCATCCTTGTTGTATACCAGACCGCCGCCTGCACCGCCCATGGTATAAGCGGGGCGAAGCACCACCGGATACCCAAGGTTATCTGCAATCTTCAACGCCTCGTCCACCGAGTAGGCAACCTCGCTGCGCGCCATCTCAATGCCCAGCTCGTTCATGGCTTTCTTGAACTCAATGCGGTCCTCGCCGCGCTCGATGGCATCTACCTGCACACCGATTACTTTTACATTGTACTTCTCCAAAATTCCCGCGCTGGCAAGCTCCGCACAGAGATTCAGACCGGACTGTCCGCCCAGATTGGGCAGCAGCGCATCCGGACGCTCCTTCGCAATAATCTGCTCCAAACGCTCCTTGTTCAAGGGCTCAATATAGGTGACATCCGCGATTTCCGGGTCTGTCATGATGGTAGCTGGATTAGAGTTTACCAACACGATTTCATAACCAAGATTTCTCAGCGCCTTACAGGCCTGAGTGCCGGAATAGTCAAACTCACAGGCCTGTCCGATGATAATGGGACCGGAACCTATGATTAATACTTTGTGAATATCAGTTCTCTGTGGCATATTTCGACCTCCTTAGTTCTTATATTCTCCCCTTCGGGCATATTACAATCACGTCTTTTATTTTACCATATAAGTTTTGCTTTGACAAACGGTAACAAAGTTTCCGCCATACCTCACACAGTACGGGAAAATATAGGGACAAAACAAGGCAAAAAAATATTGGGGGACTTTGCATCCCCCAATACTTTCATCTTATTTGTCCTGCGTTATTTCTGCGCAGCCATCTTATCATCAATATATGTAGTCAGAATAGCCACGGTTGCATCAATTCCCAACCGGCTGCTGTTGATGGACAAATCATAAATTCTCGAATCACCCCATTTGCCCGGGCAATGATAATTATGATATTTTTTTCTCGCGGCATCCTTCTCATCCATCTTTTTCTCCGCCTCTTTGTCCGTCAGCCCGTATATACGTTTCACGCGCTCTTTCTTGACTTCTCTGTCGCCCAGGATAAAAATGGAAACCATGCAGTCATACTCCGCCAGAATGGTCTCTGAGCATCGCCCCACGATGACGAAGGATTCACCTTTCGCAGCCATCTTGCGGAGATATTCAAACTGAAGATTTGCCACATTCTCATGGAGAGAGCTGCTGTACCCTCTCACGCTCTTGCTGAACAACGGTTTTTTCTCGTCCAGACCATTAAAATCCTCGATGTCCTGATTGCGCACCTTCGCAATTTCTTCCATAAGATTGTGGTCCCATAATTTAATGCCATAATGCTCCGCAAGTTTCTGGGCAATCTCATGCCCGCCGCTGCCAAACTCACGACCGATTGAAATGATTAATTGTGATTCCATTGAACACCCTCCTTACAGATATCTGATGTATATTACTGCCATTGAAATGAGGACGACAATGATCGTCGCCGGGAACATATACCTGCAATATTTCCCCCACTTAATAATATACCCTTCTCGGGCTGCCGTTGCAACCCCTACTACATTGGCAGATGCTCCAATCGGAGTTGCGCTTCCGCCGATGTCCGTTCCCATTGCCAGGGTCCATGCCAAGATAGGCAAAGCCACGCCCTGCGTCATGGACAGGGTTTTGATGATGGGTATCATTGTGGTTGCAAATGGAATATTATCCACAAAGGCACTGGCTATAGCAGACACCCAGATAATGATGGCAATCATCAACATCGTGTTGCCGCCGCTGAGCTTGCCAATCAGCGCTGCAAGGATTTCCAGCACGCCGGTCTTTTCCAGTCCGCCGACCACCACGAAAAGTCCCACGAAAAAGAGCAAGGTCTTGTAATCCACCTTTTTGAGCAGCTCCAGCCTGTTATTGGTGGTGAGCAGGGTAATCAGCGCAATGCCAACGCCGATGGCGGAAACCGTCAATCCCGTCTGCGCATGAGTCACCAGCAGTACCACTGCAACCAAAAAGATAAAACAACTGATTGCAAAGCCCTTTTTATCCACGATAGCTGATTCCGGGCTGGGGAGATTCTCCAAATCAATCTCAGCCACGCTGTTCTGTTTCAATTCCTTGTGAAATACCAGACTGAAGTAAATCACCACAAACACGAAAGAAATCAGCACAATCAAACCGGTGTTGGTGAGGAAATCACTGAAGGAATATCCCAGTGAGGTACCGATGATGATGTTGGGCGGATCTCCGCACATGGTTGCCGCGCCTCCCAAGTTGGCGCAGAATATCTCGGACAAAATCATGGGCACCGGGTTAAACTTGAGCATCTGTGCCAGCTCAATCGTCACCGCCGCCAAGAACAGTATCACAGTGATGCTGTCAATAAACATGGCGAGCACTGTGGAAAGTGCCATGAAGGTCAGGAAAATCAGAAATACTTTATAACGTACCAGCTTGGCAATCCTCATACAGAGCCAGCGGAAAAATCCGACCTTCGCCATGCCTTCCACCATAATCATCATGCCTAAGATAAACACGATAGTCTCCCAGTTAATTCCGCCGCTGGATTCGCCGCTCTCCGCAGCGTACCAGAAACTGCTTTTGAAAAAGCATGTCAGATTCAGGGTGTCCAGGACATTGGTCATACTGTGCATGGAAAGCCCAAAGACCAACACCAGCGTCAACACCGCACTGACAAGCGCAACGATATGTCTTTCGATTTTTTCAGATATAATCAAAAGAAACATCGCCACAAAAATAATGCCTGCTAATATTTGTGATGCCATTTTCATCCTCCATCCTTTTTGAATATTTTTTCAATTCTCCCTCGAAAGTTGCACAAAAAGCGACCTGTGATATACACAGGCCTTTCTGTGGTTGTGGTTCTTATTATGCTGAAAATCTACTGACTATACAACAAAATCCAGACACACCCTGGTCTTCGTATATGGACGAACCTTGCTGTCTGCCACAGCCACATGCAACGGATGAACGGCGTACCCTTTCAGCGCGCTCTCGTCCACAAAGGCGGAATCCAACATGACATCCGCATTGGAACTCTCCAGCCCGTCTACATGAACCTGAATCTCCAGCAAGCCCGGTATTTTTCCTTTCAAACTCTCCAATCCGCTTTTGATACCCGCCTTCACAGATGCCTTCTCCTCCGCGGAAAGTTCGTCTTTCAACTGCCACAAAATAATATGCTTAACCATATTTCCTCCATAGGCCCAGTTCTGATAAAACTTTTGGGGATTTTTGAACCAATACAGTATAATACCTTTTCCCCTAAAAAGTCAACTTCTCATCTCCGAAAATTTTTTGGATTTTTTTCTTATCCGGTATGTTTTTTGCATCATTTCATATACTGAAATTAATCCTGTAAAACAACAAAGAAAGGGCATGGTTATTACCATGAAAAACGATTTAAAACGTGCATTTATCATCGGTGCCCTGGCAGTTGCCATCCTGGGTACCCTATGTCACTTTGTCTATGACTGGACAGGCCAAAACCGGCTTGTCGGCCTGTTCGTCCCGGTGAATGAATCCACCTGGGAGCATATGAAACTGCTATTTTTTCCCATGCTGCTCGCAACATGGATTCTGACACTGCGTCTCCGGGAAAAATACCCCACTGTTCTCTCTGGTATGCTGGCAGGCACTCTCATAGGCACTGCCATGATTCCGGTGCTGTTTTATACCTACACCGGAATCCTGGGCTTTCACATCTCCGCGGTGGATATCGCCATTTTTTATATCTGTCTCATTCTGGGTTTCTGGACTGCCTATCGTCTGACATCTAGCGGAAAAGTGCAAGATTGGCTGGGGTTATGCGTCTGCCTGACTCTGGCGATGGCTGCCGCATTTTTGCTGTTTACCTTTCATCCTCTGTCCCTGGGCATTTTTGCAGAGCCTACGGAGAGCAGTTTCATTCCGCATGCTCGTGCTCTGCAGGGTTGACGTGCACCATGATATGCTTAATTTTCGGAAAATCCTGCTCAATGTTATTGTGAACTGTCTCCGCAATTTCATGGGCTCTGCACAAGGTGTAAGAGCCGTCCACCCGTATTTCGATATCTGCATATATTTTATTTCCAAAGATACGGGTCTGCAGCAAATCTATGCCCAGCACATTCTCATTTTGCAAAATACATTCCCGAATCTGGTTTTCCGTCTCCTCGTCACAGGAATGGTCCACCATTTTGTCGATGGCATCCCTGAAAATATCATACGCCGCCTTCACAATAAACACAAAGATTACCAGACTGGCGATGGAATCCATAATGGGAAAGCCCAGTCTCGCACCCCCGATTCCGATTAATGCGCCGATGGAAGAAAAGGCATCAGAGCGATGATGCCACGCATCCGCCATGAGGGCGCTGGAGTCAATCTTTTTGGCGTAAAATTTCGTATATTGGAACATAGCCTCCTTCGCCACGATGGACAAAATGGCAGCAGCCAACGCCAGTACACCGGGAACAGCCAAATCCGCATAACTTCCCTGCAGGATATTTTTTAACGCCTGAATTCCGATGCCCAGCCCCGTGATGAACAGGACAACGGACAGTGCGATTGCCGCCACGCACTCCAGACGTTCATGTCCATAGGGATGTTCCTTGTCCGCTGCCTTGGACGATAATTTCACACCGATGATAACCACAATCGTGCTGAATACATCCGATGCCGAATGTACCGCGTCACTAATCATGGCACTGGAGTGCGCGAACACCCCCGCCAACAGTTTCAGAACAGTGAGAACCATATTGCCGATGATGGTGACTGTGGACACTCTGGTCGCCACCCTCTGAAAATTGTCCTGCTGCCCCTGATTTACATCAGTCCTTATTCTGTTTTCTTCCATACCAGTTACCTCCAAAAATTAAGATAGCTCTATGGCACTATATGTGGGAATTTTGAAATAATACTCTGCGGAATGTTGAGAATTGGAGTATAAAAAAACACCCACGAATCAGTATTAGCAACTACTGTCCCGTGGATGAAAGTTTCCACTGTCACTCATGTGACCCGACCCCATGGCACACCGCCACGGTCTGCTCAGATTGTACTGTAGATTTGTATGCAGTGCAAAGAGTGAGTTTAGTGTAGCAGAGATGGCGGCGGTTGTCAAGTGGGGGAAAAGATTCAGTCCTCTTTATGTCAGCATCAAATCTGCTTTTCTCAGCAAAAAATCAATGATATTCATATGCACAATGCCATCATGGCTCAAATCAATTTTGTCGAGAGACATCACATATTTGGGAGAGGCATCCGTAATTTTGCTGTAGGCGCCAAACTCCCTCCGGATAGTTTCCTCGCTCGCCAACAGGTACGCAACCTGTATAAAGCATTTCTTACCGCCTTTGATTGCGACAAAATCAATTTCTCCCTTATATGTTTTTCCTGTAAACACCGTATATCCTCTGGTTATCAATTCATTATACACAATGTTTTCCAAAAAAAATGTGTCCTCAAAATTGATGGTGTTCGTATGAATCGTCCGAAAGCCCATATCCACTGCGTATTGCTTCTCCCGGTTGCTGAGTGCCGATTTACCGACAATATTATATCTGCCCACACCGTGAATTAAATAAGCCTTCTTCATACGTTCAAGATAATTATAGATAGTCCTTCTGGAAACCTCTTTATTTTCCTTCTTATAAGCAGCGATAATATTATCAATAGATAATTCCTTTCCTGCATTTGCAAGAATATATAATGAAATATCCATAAAGGCCTTTTTGTCGGAGTTTTTACTTTTTCCTATAATATCTCTGTTCACAATGCCTTCGTACAGATTGGAAAGATATCTGTGTACCGATGTTTCATCCTTATAGTCAAAGCGCAACGGAAATCCTCCCCATTTCAGATAGTCCGAAAACATATCTTCGCTCCACTCCATCCGGTTGAGCTCATAGTACTGTTTCATTTCATAGAAAGAAAATGGAAGAATCTCAAACTCCACAGTCCTTCCTGTCAGCAGTGTTGCCAGTTCGCCTGACAACAAGGTTGAATTGCTCCCTGTTACAAACAGTGAAACATCCATGGTGGCGCGAAAAGATGCAAGTGCCTTTTCAAAATTCTGAACGTGCTGAATTTCATCCAGAAAAATATAATGCTTTCCCTCATGTATCATTCTGCTTTTGATTTCTTTATTCAGGTCAGAGGCATCCGCAATATATTCGTACTCTATATCTTCTAGATTCAGATAAATAATATTGTCTCCCGGAATTCCTTTATCCACAAGTTCGTCTTTAATCGTATCAAGCAGAATTGATTTGCCGCTTCTTCTCACTCCGGTGATAACCTTGATAACATCTGAATCATAGTAAGGACGAATCTGTTCAAGATATGTCTCCCTTTTTAACCTCATTTTCACGCACCTCCATCTTTCACATTTTATCATTATTTCTAATTTTGTGCAAGACACCGTGCACACTTCTATTGTTTTTCTATTTTTCTGCAAGCAACAACAGTCTTTGATATGCAGAATCCCCTTGACAATTCCTCTGTGAAATCCTATAGTAGACAGGAAACGAATAACCGCCAGGGGAGCACATCGCTGAGATTGAATTCTTCGGAATTCTGACCCTCACTACCTGACCCGGATAATACCGGCGTAGGGAGGCTAGCCGTTCCATCGGACCGCTGCAGGACTGTGGTCATTTGCCGCGCCTGTTTTGCATGGTTTTCCGGAACGCGATGCTGTCCCTCCTCGCGCAAACGAAGGAGGATTTTTTTATGAACAACTTTTTTGCAACCCCCACTGATGTGTGGGGAGACAACGCCGTCGCGCTGACCACGACAGGCATCTGTATCATCATCGCTGCCATCCTGATTCTGGTCGGCATTGCACTGGCAGTGTATCGTCTGACCACAGGCACGAAAACTGCCCAAATTACCACCAAACAACTTGTATTCTCCGCCATGGCCATGGCATTGGCAACCGTGACATCCATGATTAAACTGGGAGAGCTGCCCATGGGCGGTTCCGTCACCCTGTTGAGTATGCTCTTTATCGTGCTGATTGCCTACTGGTATGGACCGGTCGCAGGTATCACCACCGGCATGGCATACGGATTGCTGCAATTCGTCTTGGAGCCCATATTCTACACCATCCCCCAGATGCTGGTGGACTATCCCCTTGCCTTTGGTGCCTTGGGGCTGGCCGGATTTTTCTGCAACAAAAAGTACGGTCTGCAAATCGGCTATGTGGTGGGAGTGCTGGGAAGATTTGTCTTTGCCTTCCTCTCCGGTGTACTGTTTTTTGCATCCTATGCACCCGAGGGTATGAACCCCGCGCTCTACTCCACTCTCTATAACGGCTCCTATCTGCTGGCAGAGACGGTGCTCACACTGGTAATCATCTCCATCCCGCCGGTATACAAGGCATTGGGGCATACCCGCAGACTCGCCCTCGCAGAATAAATCAAGGAATAATTCAAAATGATACAAGGGTCAAAAACTCATAAAGCCATCGTGCTTGCACAAAAAGGCTTTTGAATTTTTGACCCGCTCAAACATGAGGAAACAGCATTTCACTCAGCATTTCTCAAGATAGAACGAATACAGCACTTTCTCCTTCACCGGCATACTCATCAGGCTCTCCAACGCCTCCTGATAATAAGTAAGCTGCACCTCATAGCGGTTCCAGAGAGCCTCCATCGTATCTATGATATCCGTCTTGTAATCCAGGAGCACCATTTCTCCGTTCTCTATAAAAAACACATCGATAATCCCCTGAATCAGCACCTTTTCCTCCGCCGGAAATTCCTCCGAGAGCCTTTCCGCCCCGATGCCCAGCACGAACGGCTGCTCTCTGTAGAGCTCCCCCCTGCACTGTGCCGCCCACATACGATAGGCGAGAGCAGTCTGTAGGAAATGCACTAATTTCCCCTGGTTTAACGCCTGATAATACTCCGTTGAAAGGCGCAGGCTGACCGTCTCCTGCTCCAAAAAACCGCGCAGGTCCGCCGCCAGCCTGGCAGTGTCCAGATTTCGGCGATAGCTTTCATAATCTGCGGGCAGCTCCGCGAACTGTCTGCCAAACAGCGCCTCAAAATCCAAAAGTTCCATGGCTCTATGGAAGGCACTGCCTCGGACTGTGCCGCTGACCTTCTCCTCCGTTCTGCGAAAGGCAGGGATGTAGGGCACCACCTCGCGCTCCTCAAACATATGATAAGCCGCCTCATCCTTCTCCTCCATCGCAGCCACCTTAAGCTCGGAAACCGTGGTTTTGGTACATAATTTTTCCAGACTCCCATAGGGATAGACAAAGGACAGCCGCCCCCGGAGTTTCTGCATCATATCTTCATCCGCATATTCGGCAGCATACCGCAGATTGTCCATTCTGCCCGAAAGCTGCAGCTGCCCGTCCAACTCCGCCATGGCAAGCTGCTCCGCCCCGATAACCTTCACCTGCAGGGTCGTGCCTGCCAGTATGGGCATCAGAAAGTCCATATAGCTGCCTGCTTCCATATAATCCGTATATCCAAGCTGCTCCACCGTGTGCTCCCTCGCGGTGTTCCATTTTTCTTCCGCGTTGTCCACTGCTGCCGTCAAAATCAACTTTTCTCTGGCTCTGGTCAACGCCACATACAGTACCCGCAACTCCTCCGCCAGATTTTCCTCCCGCAGCTTTTTGGCCAGCACATTCTGCCGCAAGGTCTTATTGCGGATGCGTTTCTCAGGATTGACATACGCCGTACCCAGTCCCATATCCATATCCACAATCAAAGCCTGACTGTAATCCCGAACATTAAACCGCTTGGACAGACCCGACACGAATGTGACCGGAAATTCCAGTCCCTTGGATTTGTGGATACTCATGATGCGCACCACATCTGCGTTCTCGTCCAGCATATCCGCCTCGCCGTAATCCACATCATATTTCTCCAGCTGTTCCATGTAACGCACAAAGTGAAACAATCCGAAGTAGCTTGTCTTTTCAAAGTCGGACGCCTTGGTAAAAAGCATCTCCACATTGGCGCGGCGCTTGCTGCCCGCCGGGAGCGCCGTCACGTAATTCAAATAATCATGCTCCTCCACCAATTTCTGCAGCAACTCCCTGATGGGCAGGTAGGTGGTATAGGAACGGTATTCCCGCAGCTTGGCGAGAAATGCCTGCACGCGTTCTCGAAGATTATGCTGCCCATCGACCTTTGCGTTGATATCATCGTCCCCGCAAACTTCGTCTTCCACGGCTGTCTCTCCCTGCTCCCATGCGCACAATGCCTCATAAAGGGAACAGTTTCGTTTCCCGGCGCGGAGTATTGCAATCTCCTCCTCGGTAAATCCGCCAAAGATGGATTTGAGCATTCCAAACAGCGGGATATCCTGTCGGGGATTGTCCAACACCCGCAGGACCTGGAGCAGCTCCTGCACCTCCGTCGCCCCGAAATATCCTGTCTTGGAGGTGATATAGACGGGGATGCCCTCCTGCTCCAGCACCGCCTTAAACTCCTCATCCCATCCGCTGTTGGCGCGGAACAAAATCACCATATCCGAATAACGCACCGGGCGCATCTGTCCGCTTTGCTTATCAAATACCTGAAAGCTGCCCTTAAGCTCCCGGATGCGGTGAGCCACCGCCAGAGCCTCCGTCTTTCTCGCGCCGAGCTCCTCATCCTTTCCCGGTTTCTCCACCAGCAAGAACTCGCTCTCGCAGCCCTGCCCTTCGGGATAATCCGCCCCCGCATAGAGAGCCGCCCGCTCATCATAGGCGATGCCGCCCACCTCCCGGCTCATGATTTTCTCAAACACACTGTTTACCGTGTCCACCACTTGTGTGCGGCTTCGGAAATTTCTCGTCAAATCAATCCGCAGACACGGCGCGTCCCCCGTCTGATAGGTATCATATTTTTCCAGAAAAAGCTCCGGTCTCGCAAGGCGGAAACGGTAAATGCTCTGCTTGACATCCCCCACCATAAACCGGTTGAAATGCCCTTCCTCCTCGCCGGACACCGCCTGCAGAAGATATTCCTGCACCAGATTGCTGTCCTGATATTCATCAATCAAAATCTCGTG
>CAZUAP010000065.1:0-11508 GCA_964617975.1 uncultured Acetatifactor sp.
TTGTTGCGGCGGAAGTGCGTGCAGTCACCCACATTGGAAGTACCTGCCACTGCATCCTGTGCCGCGCGCAGGCAGCTGTCGGAAATCTTGCCGTTCTCGTATACGGAGTTCACCTTGCCGTTCAGTGCGGGGGTAAACTGTCCGGACGCATAGATAACACCGTGGATGCTGTCGGGATATGCGCCGCTTCTCACACGGTTCATGACCACCGCGCCCACAGCCAGCTGTCCGTCATAACTCTCGCCGCCGGCCTCGCACTGAATCAGTGCAGCCAGAAGTCTGGTAGTGTCCGCATCCGTGGTATACTCGCCATAGTTGACATGGCGTTTTGCCTCACGCTCCGCTTCCTCACGTGCCTTGATTTCATCCATCGTCTCTCCAGCGTCTATCTGGAAGTCCAAATCTACAAACTCCGCAGATACATATCCGTCCTGACCTTCATAATCAATGCAAATCCATTCTCCTGTGCCGTCTCCCAGCGCCTCCACAATCTCTCCCTTGGGGAGCAGACCGTACACGGAAGCCTCTGCATCGGGCGCCGTGCGCACCCGGAGGGTCTCGGTGTTCACAGTTGCAATCATTCTTCCCACATCATTTGCGAGCTCCTTTGCATCCTCTCCGAAAAGAAGATACTCATCGGATGCCCAGCCTACAATATTGCCTGACTGGAGTTTCGTCCAGCCATCTTTTCTCTCGATGATTGTGCCGCCACAATCCTTGTATAACTTTCCTACTTTCTCAGCGTCCTCACTGGCGTCAGCTCTGACATTCAAGGCATTTTTCACATTTGCCATCACGAGACGGGACTCCTCCTGCTCCGTGTCAACTGCCTCCTGTACCTCTGCGCTGCGGCTCTCGGCTCTGACAATCATATTCGATTCCAGAATCGCAGCCACGCCACCGTTAAACTCATCCAAATAATTTCCAACGCTGCCAGCTTCCGCTTTCATATCTGTGTGCATCATTATGACACCGGCTACTGTAAGGCTCATAAGGATACGGCACAGCTTTCTGCATTCTGCCATTTGCTTACCTCCAACAAATTTAAGTGTAACCAATTTGTTACAAAATTATTAAAATTGTTACGATGTTTATACATGATAGCAGATGCTTTTTCATTTGTCAAGTCACGAAGTTTTTATGGACATATTTGGATAGTTACGAATGTGATACCCTGCATATATCACATTTCCCGGGACTTTTCAATACACGCCTCCATGGCATCCATCACGGCAGCCCGCATTCCCATCTCCTCCAAAACCTTTACAGCCTGAATGGTTGTGCCACCGGGGGAACAAACCATATCCTTGAGCTCGCCGGGATGTTTCCCTGTCTCCAGCACCATCTTGGCACTGCCCAGTACAGCCTGTGCCGCAAACTCGTATGCCTGCTTTCTGGGCATACCCTCCGCCACAGCCTCGTCCGCCATCGCCTCGATAAACATAAATACATAGGCGGGCGCACTGCCGGAGACGCCCACCACCACATCCATCAGACGCTCAGGCACCACACTTGCCTTGCCAAAGGAGCTCAACAGCTCCAGCACACATTCCGTCTCCTGCTCTGTGACATTCCCGTCAACACTGACTCCTGTGCATCCCTCCAGCACCAGAGCCGGAGTGTTGGGCATACAGCGGATGTATTTACAATCCGGTCTGTCAAAGGACTCCTTTAAATCATCAAGCGTCCTTCCCGCAGCAATACTGACAATCAGTGTGCCGGGTCTCACTGCCTCCCTGATTTCCCGGATGACCTCCGGAAAAAAAACCGGTTTCACTGCCAGAAATAGCACATCTGCCTGCGCAGCAACAGTGGCATTGCTGTCAGCAATCTTGATGTTAAATTCCGATTTAACTTTTTCCTCTGTGGCTGTTGTGCGCGCC
Source organism: uncultured Acetatifactor sp. (assembly GCA_964617975.1). Taxonomy (GTDB): domain Bacteria; phylum Bacillota; class Clostridia; order Lachnospirales; family Lachnospiraceae; genus Acetatifactor. The sequence goes on from CAZUAP010000065.1 coordinate 1,884, forward strand.
TTGCCTATGATATTGCCGGGCTCCACCATCTTCTGTTTCAGCATACCGCCAATCATGGCTGATGCCATATTCCCCAGCCCGATAAATCCGAGCTTTGCATGATTTGTCTCCTGTGTCATAATCTGATTTCCTTTCTATATTGTTTTCTATTGGGCTTACTTTCTGCGCTGCCGCTGTGCCTCGTACATCAAAAGTGCTGCAGCCACTCCTGCATTCAGGGATTCCACCCTGCCCTCCATGGGTATCTTTAAATAGGAAGAAGCCGCCTGCGCCAGCTCGTCCGTGAGACCATTCCCTTCGTTGCCAATCAGAAAAGCCGTGGGCTCCCGGAAGGAAAAGCTGTCGTAATAGACATCCCCCTGCAGATGCGCCGCGTAGGTTTTCACCCCTGCCGAGTGTAACTTTTGCAAGACTTCCTGCAAATCGGGATGATACACAAAGGGCACCCGGTAAATCGAGCCCATGGTGGAGCGGATAACCTTGGGATTAAAGATATCCACCGTGGATTCGCTCATGATAACACCCGTTATTCCGGCACCTTCACCGGTGCGTAAAATGGTTCCCAAATTGCCTGGGTCCTGTAGATTCTCCAAAATCACAAACAGTGGATTTTCCTGCCTCAGCAAACTCTCCAATTCATATCTCGGCTGCTCCACCACCGCCAGAATCCCCTGCGGCGTCTGTGTGTCGGACATCTTCGCGAAAATCTCCTCCGACACCTCCTCGCATCCTGTGGCGGAGAGCCTGTCCCGCACCCGCTCGTCCAGCCGAAACATCCCCTCCCGCGAGACGTAAACCTCCCGGATGAGGTGTTCCGGAGCCTCCATATACATCTTGGCTCCCTCCACCACGAATACGCCGTCCTTTCTCCGCTCCTTAGCCTTATTCTGCCATTGCACTACCTGCTTGACCCGTGGGTTTGAGATGCTGGTAATCATTCACATACTCCTTTCAAAAATAACAAATAAATAACAAATAAATTTAAAGCGGCGCTGTCACCGGACAACACCGCTTATACTACAACTATACCACACCGTCTTTCGATAACACCTGTAATTTGCAAATTATCTCTGACCTGAATTCAATGTTATACAGAAAGAAGGTGAGAAACCTCATACTGGTAAGGGTCAATTCCCTTCACCATATTCAATGCTTCCTCTATGTCATAATCTACAAACTCGCCGTGGGTGAATCCCACCACGCGGTTTGTCTTGCCCTGACGCAGGATATCCACCGCGTACGCGCCCATGATAGATGCGTAGTAACGATCCTTTGCCGTGGGGCATCCTCCGCGCTGCATATATCCCAGAATCGTTGCTCTGGTCTCAATTCCCGTGGCAGCCTCAATACGTCTCGCCATGGACACAGAATGTCCGATGCCCTCCGCATTGATGATGATGTGATGGGTCTTGCCCTTCTTGCGGTTTGCAATAATATTGTTGATGATGTTCTGCTCATCATAGTCGTATTTCTCGGGAAGCAGGATATCCTCCGCACCGTTGGCAATGCCGCACCACAGTGCTATATAACCTGCATCTCTGCCCATTACCTCAATGATGCTGCACCGCTCATGGGAGGACGAGGTATCCTTGACCTTGTCAATCGCCTGCATGGCAGTGTTGACTGCCGTGTCAAAACCGATGGTATACTCGGTACACGCGATGTCCAAATCAATCGTACCCGGAAGTCCGATGGTATTGATACCTTGTCTGGATAACGCCTGCGCACCGCGGTAGGAGCCGTCACCTCCGATGACTACCATGCCGTCTATGCCATGTTTCCGGCAAATCTCTGCACCCTTCTTCTGACCCTCGGGCGTCTTAAATTCCAGACACCTTGCCGTACCCAGAATCGTACCGCCCCTCTGGATGATATCGGAGACATCCTTCGCCGCCATATCTATGATTTCTTCATTTAAAAGACCCTGGTACCCCTTCTTGATGCCTTTTACCTTCATTCCGCGCGCAATCGCTGTGCGCACAACCGAGCGGATTGCCGCATTCATGCCGGGGGCATCTCCGCCGCTTGTCAAAACGCCGATTGTCTTTATTTCCTTTGCCATGACATTACCTCCCTAGTTATGCTCCTATTATTTTAATCCAATTTAACGATGTTTTCAATATATTTTAAACATTTTTGCGCCCTGTCAAAAATTTTTGCGCCGTACATTTTCCTCACCGAAGATTGCACTCAGCTTTTGGAGCAATGTTTCATCCCCTGCAACTCTCAGGTTGGGAGGCAGGAGTTTGATTTCCTTGGTGCCCCGCAGGTAAATCACCACATCTACATCGCCATGGGAATCCGCCAGCGCATTCAAAAGCTCCTGTCTGCGCGACTCGTAGCCCGCCATATCCGGGAACTGAATCCAGATGCCCGCAGGCATCTTTCCTGCTGTACTGGATGCGCTGTTTCCACGGTTTCCGCCATTGGCACCAATTCCACTATTTCCGCCGTTTACGGACGGCTGTCTGTTCCGGTTATTGCCGCCGTTCCGGTACCGTCCGGCATTCCATGTCTTGCCGGCACTCACATCCTCAAAGCTCAAGACCTCCTCGCAAATCAGTTTGCCGTCCTTATCCTCCTCCACGCTGGCTCTGCCCCGGATAAACACCTTGGAATCCTCCGTCAGCAATGCGCCATATCTGTCATAATCTCTGGGAAATACCACAACCTCCACGCTGCCAACCAAATCTTCCAAAGTCACGAACGCCATCATCTGGTCATTTTTGGTATACTTGACTGTCTTGGCAGCAATCATACCGCCCACCACAGCCCTGGTCTGGTCACCGACACGTGTGACACCTGTCTCCTCATCCAGTGCAAAATCATTGGAATTGTGCGTCACATTCTGCCGCCAGAGCTCCTGATACTCCTCCATGGGATGCCCGCTGATATAGATGCCGAGCACCTCCTTCTCAAAGGCAAGTTTCATCTCCTTGGGATACTCATTCACATTCGGCATGCGCAGGTCAAACTCGTCCTTCTGCTCCTCCCCGGCGATATCAAACAGCGAAATCTGCCCTGCCAGATTATTTTTCCTGTCCTTGGTGACATGGTCCAACAGCTGCACATATACACTCATAAACTGCCTGCGGTTGCCGTTTAACCCGTCCAGCGCCCCCGCCTTGATAAAGCTCTCGATGACGCGCTTGTTCAGCTCCGTATCCGCCATGCGGGTGATGAAATCCTTCAGCGTGGTAAAATTGCCCCGCGCTCTGCGCTCCTCCACGATACTGTCAATCACCGGACGTCCCACGCCCTTGATTGCCGTCAGCGCATAGCGGATGCTCCCGCCTGAGACGGAAAATCCCGCCTCCCCCTGATTGATGTCCGGGGGCAAAAGCTCGATGCCCATGCTGCGGCAGGTGAGGATATACTCGGACACCTTCTTGTTGTTATCGATGACGGAAGTCAAAAGCGCCGCCATAAACTCCACCGGATAATAATACTTAAGCCATGCCGTCTGGTATGCCACCACGGCATAGCACGCTGCATGAGACTTGTTGAACGCATATTTGGCGAAGTCCATCATCTCATCATAAATGTGACCTGCCACCTGCTCATCAATGCCGTTTGCCACACAGCCCGGCACGCCCTCCTCCTCATTTCCATAGATGAAATTGGCGCGCTCCTTCTCCATGACGGACTGCTTTTTCTTACTCATGGCACGGCGCACCAAATCGCTGCGCCCCAGCGTATATCCGCCCAAATCGCGCACAATCTGCATCACCTGCTCCTGATAGACGATACAGCCGTAGGTGGGAGCCAGAATAGGCTCAAGCTGCGGACAGGAATAGGTCACTTCATCGTGATTGTTCTTGCCTTTGATGTACTTGGGGATGAAATCCATGGGCCCCGGGCGATACAGCGAGATACCCGCTATGATATCCTCCAGATTCTGCGGACGCAGCACCTTCATAAAGCTTTTCATCCCCGCGCTCTCCAACTGAAAAATCCCCTCCGTCCTGCCGGAGCCGATGGAGTTAAGCACATTCGGGTCATTGTAATCAATCTCGTCAATATTGATGCGCTTTCCCGTGCTTTTCTCAATAAAATTCAGCGCATCATGGATTACTGTCAGCGTCCTCAAGCCGAGGAAATCCATCTTCAAAAGCCCCAGCTCCTCCAGCGTGGTCATGGTAAACTGTGTGGTAATCGAACCATCGCTGCCTCTGGAGAGAGGTACAAACTCGTCCGCCGCCTCGGGACAAATCACCACGCCCGCCGCGTGCATGGAGGAATGTCTGGGCAGACCCTCCAGACGCTTACACATATCCAGCAGATGCCGTATCTGGTCATCCTCCTGATAGAGCTTACGCATCTCAGGATTCTTCTCCAACGCCTTGTCCAGCGTAATATTCAACTCATTGGGCACCATCTTTGCCAACGAATCACAGAGCTGATAAGGCAAGTCCATGACACGCCCCACATCCCTGATAACCCCCTTTGCCTGCAAAGTTCCGAAGGTGACAATCTGCACCACCTTCTCAGCGCCGTATTTTCTCCCAACGTAATCGATAACCTCCTGCCTGCGCTCGAAGCAAAAGTCGATATCAATATCCGGCATGGTCACGCGCTCCGGATTCAGAAAACGCTCAAACAGCAGATTGTACCGTATGGGGTCAATATTCGTAATCTTCAGACAGTAGGACACGATACTTCCCGCCGCCGAGCCACGCCCCGGTCCCACGGGGATATCGTTCTGCTTGGCATAGTTGATAAAATCCCACACAATCAGGAAATAGTCCACGTATCCCATGCGCCGGATGACGCCCAGCTCATAGTCCAGCCTCTCCCGAAGCGTCTGCCCGGTGTCTCCCGCCGGCAGCTCCCCGGGGTCCGCTCTTTGTCCATCCTCCTGCAGCGCGCCATAGCGCTCCACCAGTCCGTCATTGCACAGTTTATTCAGATAGCTCCAGGAGTCATACCCTTCCGGCACCTCAAAATGCGGCAGCTTGGTCACGCCAAATTCAATCTCCACATTGCACCTGTCCGCAATGCGCTGGGTGTTCTCCACCGCCTCCCATGCGTAGGGAAACAGCGCTTTCATCTCCTCCTCGCTCTTAACGAAATACTGACCGCCCTCATAGCGCATACGGTCCTCATCCGCCAGTTTCTTTCCCGTCTGAAGACAGAGCAGGATATCGTGGGAATCCGCGTCCTCCGCATAGGTATAATGCACGTCATTGGTGACTACCAGCGGAATGTCCAGCTCCCTGCTCATCCGCATCAGCTCCATATTCACAGTCTTTTGCTCCGGGATGCCATGGTCCTGAAGCTCCAGAAAATAATTGCCCTTGCCGAAACACGCCTCATACTTGCGCGCCGCTTTGCGCGCCTCGTCCGTAAGCCCCTTGGAAATATAACGCTGCACCTCCCCCGCCAGACACGCCGACGTAGCGATAATGCCCTCGTGATACCGGTTCAAAACCTCCATATCCACCCGGGGCTTGTAATAATATCCCTCCGTAAAACCCTTGCTGACAATCTTCATAAGGTTAGAATAACCGGTATTATTTTCTGCCAAAAGCACCAGATGATAATACCTGTCCTCCCCGCCTGTCAGCTCCTTATCAAACCGGGAGTTGGGCGCCACATAGACCTCACAGCCCAAAATCGGCTTGATGCCCTCCGCCTTCGCCGCCCGATAAAAATCAATGACGCCATACATGACGCCATGGTCTGTGATGGCGGCGGCATTCATCCCCAGCTCCTTGACCCGGTGAACATACTCTTTTATTTTGTTGGAACCATCCAGCAGAGAATACTCTGTGTGGACATGAAGATGGGTAAATGCCATATATGCTCTCTCCCTGAAAAAACTGTATTTTGTCCTTTCCAGTATACTATCAAACCCCGGCGGTTTCAAGACTAACCGGACGGACAACTATCATGTGAATTATCCTGTGGGCAGGTCGCAGGAGCGACAAAGGGCGCATACCTCGCGGTATGCGCCCCTTGCTGCTTTGAATCAGTCTTATTGAATCAAGCTTTTTGAATCAAGCTTTTTGAATCAGTCTTTATGGAACAGGCTTGAGAGTAAACTGTTCTTTACTTTCTGCGCAACGATGCTGAAGGTTGCAGTCTTACTGCCTACATACTTACCGGTACCGGTCACTACAACCGTCGCCTTGCCCTTGTTCACATTGTTGACATACTCTACTGTGTAGTTGAGTTCTGCGGAGCCCTCTACGGTCTGTGGAACGGTTTCCCACTTCTTGCCATTCTTGACTTCCACTACCACCGTCGGCTCAACCTCATTGCCGGTATATTCCGCCTTGGTGAGCTTGTTCTCCCCATCCTTGAATGTGATTCTTGCCTTGGACAAATCTACCTTGTCAGCAGCACTCCATACCTGGTAGCTGGTGGTTGCATACTGCGTTGTATCGCCGGCATAATTGCCATTGAGTTTCCCTGTAATCTTCACATAGATGGTCTGGGAAGAGTTACCGTTGAGGTCTACCTTATATCCACCCTTGCCGCTCTTCATTTCCTGCGTATATTGATCATCCAGATAGTAGGAAACGGTATAGTCGGAAGCCTTCAGTGCAACGCCATTGATGCTCACATAAGGAGCGGACTTATAGATTCCTGCTTTCTTGTATACCTTATCTGCTGCTGCAATCTTAAGCCCTTCTGTTTCATCATTCAATGTTACCGGAGTAATCTTGAAAGTGCCGCTGACTGCCTTGCTGCCCTTATAGTTGCCGAGGAAGGTGATGGTGTACTTCGCAAGAGATTTCTCGGTACTTACCTTCTTGTTGTTGGAGTAGGTAATCTTGTAATCCGTACCCTCTTCCAATTTCGTTCCCTTGTAGGTCACGGTCAGCTCATCGTTTACGGTAACACCGGTGCTTACAAATTCGTAGCCGTTCTTGTTCAAACCGGTTACCTCGAAGTCTGCTGCATCCGCCTTCAGAGGATTAATCTTGTAAGTCTTGGTCACAGTGCCGGTGTATCCGTTCTTACCGATTACCGTAAACTTCACCGTACCTGCATCCTTCTTGCTGGTGCTGTATACGATGGTGTAATTATCCGTTGACAGAGCTGCCTTGCTCTCATCCGAGCTGTCGTATACCTTAATCGTAGGCTCCTGCTCCTTGCCGTTGTAGGTCAGTTTCTCAGACCCTACCTGCACGGCAATCTTCTTGAGGTCATTCTTGCTGCCCACAACTTTCACAGGAATCTCAAGGGTTCCCGTGAAGTTGGTCTGACCGGCGATTACCGCATATCCGGCTACATCTGCTGCCTCAGCATATTTGCCGTTGGCTACATCCGTCTCCTTCTTGGCATCAACATACTTGATGGTGTAATCCTTGGCTGTAAGCGTCTGTCCTTTATACACCAGCTCGGGTGCTGCGGGTTTCGTATTTACCGTAGTCACGATAGCGCTGCTTTCAGCCTTAGCGATGTCCGCCTGCTGAATCTCGAAGTAAGTGTACGCGCTGCCACTCAGGTTGCCCTTACCGGTTACAGTAATCTTGGGTTTCTTAGCTGCTGCAACATTCAAGCCTTTACCTGTAGATGCATTGATGTTGTTGGTGTACTTCACGGTGTAATCCGTACCTGCGGTCAAAAGCTCACCATTGAAGGTAACGGTGATGGCAGGAGTGATAGCACTGCCTGTGTAGGTATAATCTGCATTTTCGTTTGCCAGTGCAACCTTGAGTCCTTCTGTATTCGTTTTGCCCTCATCAACCTTCTGGACCACAGTGATGGAATCGATGGTCGTGTCCGCAGTAATCTCGATAACGGCAGTGTCGGCATTTGCTGCCTCACAGACGAAACTATCGCTTGCCGCGGTGGCAACCGTTCCGTCCACCGTGTAAGTCGCAGCGCCTGCCACAACAGTCACGTTGCTCTTGCCGTTTATGGGCACGGTAATCTTGGTACCTGCGCTCACCGAAACGCCGCTGGTGGAAGCGTTGGTGGAATCCCACTTGCCACTGGTGGCATCAATCTGAAGCTGTGCCACAGTGCCTTTTTCGCCCTGAATCGTCACTCCATTATCACCGTTAAGGGTGCTGTCGTTCTTGAAATCCCACGTGGTGCGCATCTTCTCAAAGACCGCCTTGACGGACACCTCACTTGAGGGCATGGCAAACTTGTCATCATTGATGGTCACACCGCCGCTCACAACCTGCCATTCCTTAAACACATAACCTTTGTCAGGTGTTGCAGTCAGTGTAATCTCCTTGCCCGCAACCGCCGAGCTCACGCTGGCGGAGGCAGTTCCGTTCTCATCGGCGTTCACTGTCACATTGTACTTTGTGGTGTCACATATCACCACGCCATCCACCACCAGACGGATATCGCTGTAGGTAATGTCCGCATTTCTGGCGGCAAACATACCGATATATACATAATCGGAGTCCACGCTGGTCAGCTGGAAATCATATCCTCCCGTCTGAGTAGACTGATTGCCGAAGGTGCAGGCATAACCGTCGGAGTTGCTCACGATGCTCAGGTTGTAGCTATTGCCTGCAGCCAGCGTCTCGTTCTTGAGTGTAGCCTTTCCACCCAAGCTGCCGTCTTTACGATAGAAACAGTTACAACCCTTGCCGAGAGTACCCGCCACCACATAATCGGAATTAATGCCTGTTTGATTAGTGTCAATATACATATCGTCCCGCGCCATCAGTCCGAATGCCGCCTGATTGTTGGTACTGTCAATAGAATTCACAGTAGCCTTTGCAGAGAGCGAAAAGCTGCTTCCCACGGGCACCTTGTAATAGTACATGTCAATCCCGTCCTCAGCGTCGGTAATCTTCCCCTTGTTATTGAGGACCTGTATATGCATATTGCCATCTTTGTCGGTCTCCAAAATATGATTAGCGGTGGTGGGGTTGCCGCCTAAATTACCGAATGCCGTTCCCTTAAAATGAACCGCGCTACTTCCCTCTCCGATGACATAATCTGAAAACAGGGTGCTATCCGCCAGATTGTTGCTGTATGTCGGCACCACATAGTCCGGATTGCTCACCAAATCATCTGCCTCGGTTGGCTCGGTCGTCAGATTGATGATATGAGTTGCCAGCGTGGTATTAGTACTCTTCACCGCATTGGCGAACATCCACGCCACCTTCTTGGCGCCGTATATATTCAGATGCGTGTTGTCCACGGATCCCGGCTTGTTGCTGGTCCAAGCATGAAGTTTCAGGGTGCCATCGACACCTATCTCTTCATACAATGTCTTGGTCAGCGCAGTCAAGTCCACAACGGGCACGTTTACTGCGGTGCCAAGGTCACGGATTGCCTGAGGATAGTCGCCGCCCTCATAGGTGCCAGCATCGTCACCCGAAGCCACCGTTGTAGTGGTCGTGATATGGCAATTCGCATTCGACAATGTTGCAGACGAGGCATTTCTTCTCACAATAGGCGTGCAGAGGATGACCTCTGCCCCCGCCTCTTGAGCTACTTTGACGTAATTGTCATACAGGCTCTTGGCAAAGGACCCATCCGTCCGATAATCTCCGTTGGGGTTCGTGTATCGAGCCACCTCCGGTTTCTCATCGTTATGCCCAAATCCGATGACAAGCACGTCACCTTCCTTGATGTTGCTTGTCAGAGTCTTATAATTAGTTGCACTATCAGTGATATAACTCTTTGAACTTCTACCTGACGC
>CAZUAP010000066.1:0-9860 GCA_964617975.1 uncultured Acetatifactor sp.
ACAGGGAACACCCTTGCCGGCCTGATACTCACTTCTAACGGTGTGTCCGGGTCCCTTAGGTGCAATCATGGTAACATCAACGTTCTTGGGAGGCACGATGCATCCGAAGTGGATGTTGAATCCATGAGCGAACATCAGCATATTGCCCTCCTCCAGGTTGGGCTCAATGTCGTTCTTGTAAAGATCTGCCTGCTTCTCATCATTAATCAGAATCATAATAATGTCAGCCTTCTTTGCAGCCTCAGCTGCGGTATATACCTCAAATCCCTGTGCCACAGCCTTGTCCCAGGACTTAGAGCCCTCGTACAGACCAATGATAACATGGCATCCGGAATCTTTCAGATTCAACGCATGTGCATGTCCCTGACTGCCGTAGCCAATGATTGCAATGGTCTTGCCTTCCAGCAGAGAGAGATTACAATCTTCCTGATAAAAAATCTTTGCCATTTTCTTTTCCTCCATAATGTTTGATATATAACTGATAGGGGTTTGGCGCCCCTAGAGCTAACAAATAAATCCGATACCCCTCCTACAGCATGGTGACATTTTCAATGCCTCGTCCAAGCCCTGCAATACCCGTGCGGGCAAGCTCCAGAATCTCATAGCCGTCCAACAGACCGATAAAGGCATCAATCTTGGACTGGTTGCCCGTGAGCTCTATAATCAGGCTCTCCGCTGCCACATCAATAATCTTGGAGCGGAAAATATCTGCAATCGCGATGATGCTCTGCCGCTGCTCTGCCGTCGCCTTGACTTTAATAAGCACAAGCTCTCTGTAGACGCTCTCCTCCGGTTTCAACTCCTTGATATCACGGATATCCACCAGCTTGGCAAGCTGTTTCTCTATCTGCTCCAGGCACTCATCATCTCCACTGGTCACAATGGTGATGCGGGTGTATCTGGGGTCTGCAGTCACACCTGCCGTGATACTCTCAATATTATAACCTCTGCGGGAAAACAAACCGGAAATACGGCTCAAAACGCCGGAGGTATTGTCGACCAACAACTGAAATACTTTCTTTTGCATGGCAAAATCCTCCCTGTAATGATGGGACATCCCATTCGATGTCGCCAAATTATACTATAGCAAGTTAAAGCGCTAATGTCAATTTCAAATTTCTAGCAAATTACTCATCATTTTCTGCGCATTTGCATAATGCCAGCGTTCCGGTGCGCGCCACCTCCACAATACTGATGCTCTGCAAGAGCTGAAGCATAAGCTTGATTCTCTCGGGTGTATCGCATATCTGAATCATCATGAAATGCTTGGACATATCCACAATCTCTGCCTTCATGATACCGCACAGCTCCGTGATATCCCGTCGGTTGTTCTTGTTGTATTTGATTTTGATTAACATCAGCTCCCGGTTGATACACTGATGTTCCTCGAAGGTTTTTACCTTGATGACATCCAGCTTTTTATTGAGCTGTTTCTCTATCTGCTCGATGGTATGTTCGTCCCCGCTGGAAACAATAGTCATGCAGGACACATCCGGGGCATCGGTCTCTCCCACGGCGAGGGAATCAATATTAAAGCATCTTCTGGAGAACAGCCCCGCAACCTTACAGAGCACACCGGAACGGTTTTCCACAAGCACGGAATAAATTTGTTTTTTCATGGCAGGCTCCTCCCTATACCAAGTCCATGGGGTCAATCAGACACTCTAACAGCACGGACTCATCATTTTTCAGGAATGCTTCTATGGTATCCTGTGCCCGTTCCATATTTTCAAGACGCAGGAAAGGCAAATCATAGGCGGCGGCAAGTTTCTCCAAATCGGGACTTCCGGAGAGGTCTACCACCGAATAATGATCCTTGTAGGTGAAGTGCTGATATTGTCTCACCATGCCCAGATAATTGTTTTTCAGGACGATGATTTTGACGGGAATATTGTGCTGTCTCATGGTGGCAAGCTCCATCATGGACATCTGGAAAGAGCCGTCCCCGCACACCGCAATCACCTGTCTCCCCGGAGCTGCCACCTTGGCGCCCATAGCTGCAGGGATGGAATATCCCATGGTACCCATGCCGCCGGAGGTGAGGAATTTTCCCTTCTTCACGATGTGATAGCTGCAGGACCAAATCTGGTTTTGCCCCACGTCTGCCACATAGACAGCGTCCTCCTGCATCTTTTCGGAGAGCATGGTGATAAATGCCGCCGGGTCCACATAGGAAGGATTGGGCGTACGTTTCTTTTCCATGCTGTCACGGTATTCGTTCAGGCAGGCGCGCCACTGCTCACAGCTGCATTGAAACTCCTCTTTCTCCAAATCTTCAAAAATATGCTTTGCATCACCTACTAAGGGTATGGTAGGGCCGGCGTTTTTGCCGATTTCCGCCGGGTCCACATCAATGTGCACCAGCACTTTGTTGCGGGTTATCACATCCGGCTGGTTCACGGCGCGGTCCGCCACCCGGGCACCCACCATAATCAGCAAATCCGACTCATTCATGGCACGGTTGGCATATGCTTTACCGTTGTTGCCCACCATGCCATAGTACAGGGGATGTCTGGTGGGCATGATGCCGATTCCCATCATGGTGGATACCACGGGAATCTGATGTTTCTCCGCAAAGTTTCGCAGCTCTCCCTCCGCCTCTGCCAAAAGCACACCTCCGCCTGCGCAGATGATGGGGCGTTTCGCCTTTTCCAGCTCACTGACCACCTTTTTAATCTGTACAATATGTCCCTTTACCGTTGGCTTGTAGGTGCGCAGGGAAACCTCATCGGGATATTTAAACTTATTAATCACTGCATTCTGAATGTCAACAGGGATATCTATCAGCACGGGACCCTTACGCCCGGTGTTGGCAATGTGAAATGCCTCTTTAAAAATGCGGGGAATGTCATTTACATTTTTCACCAGATAGCTGTATTTCACAAAAGACTCCACCGCGCCGGTGATGTCCGCCTCCTGAAACACATCGCTGCCCAGCAGCTCACTGTTCACCTGACCGGTAATACAAATCAAAGGAATACTGTCTGCAAACGCAGTGGCAATTCCTGTAATCACATTGGTGGCACCCGGGCCGCTGGTAACTGCGCACACGCCGGGGCGCCCCGTGAGGCGTGCCACACCGCTGGCAGCATGTGCGGCATTCTGCTCCGTGCGAATCAGGATTGTCCTGATTTCAGACTCTAAGATACTGTTATAAAAAGGACAGATTGCAACACCGGGATAGCCGAACACGGTGGTGACACCCTCCGCCTCCAGACATTTTACGATAGCATCTGCTCCAATCATGATGTTCTCCTCCTTTTTGTTTCGATGCTCAGTTCCGAATACAAACTATTTTAACACGACGAAATCTGTTCATTCAAGCGTTTTGCCAATTTGACCGCCTCCGCCGCGTCCTTGGAATATCCGTCGGCGCCGATTTCATCCGCATATTCCTGCGTAATCACGGCACCCCCAATCATCACCTTGGCAGACAGCCTTTCCTGCCTCACATCCGCAATCACTTCCTTCATGCGCTGCATGGTGGTGGTCATTAACGCCGACAGGGCAATAATCCGGGCGTTGTGTTCCTTCGCCGCCGCGATAATGCGCTCAGAAGGGACATCCTTTCCAAGGTCAATGACCTTGAATCCATAGTTTTTCAACATCAATGCAACAAGATTCTTGCCGATGTCATGGATATCGCCCTCCACTGTGGCAATGACAACCACAGGCATATCTTCCCCGTCCGATTCCTCAAGTAGCAGCGGCTCCAGCACCTCTATGGCATTTTTCATCGCCTCTGCGCTGGCAATCAGCTGTGGCAGAAAATATTTTCCTTTATCAAAATACTCTCCCACCTGATTGATGGCGGGCAAAAGCGCCTCATTCAGCAGCACATCCGGTGCCTCCCCGGCGTCCAGCGCGGACTGCGTCAGCTTGACGATTCCGTTTCGGTTGCCCTTGAGCACAGCATTATACAGAGCCTCACGCTGTGGGTTGTCCTGAGCAGCGGCGGCATCGGTGCCTCCCGCAGCTGGAACGCCTCCTGAACTGTCTGCGGAAGTCTGCGCCGCAGCCCCCTCACCGACACGATTGTCAACTGTGTTTCGGGCTGCAGTTTCCATGGCAGCCTTAGCTTGGGCTTGCGCCTCCCTTGCTTCCCGTTTCTCCTTCACTTCCCCTGCGTACTCTATGTAGCGCAAATCTGCGCCATCCTTATTCAAGAGCAAATCTGTTGCCAGAGCGCAGCACATCAAAAGCTCCTGTGATGGGTTGGCAATCGCCATGGTCAGTCCCGCGCGGATGGCAAGTGTCAGAAATGCCGTGTTGACAAAACTCCGCTCCGGCATACCGAAGGAAATGTTGGACAGCCCACAGATGGTGGCAAATCCCCGCTCCTTGCAGAAAGCAATGGTCTCCAAAGTCTCAAGCGCCGCTTTCTTGTTGGCACCTACTGTGGCTACAAGTCCATCCACCACAATATCCTCCCGGCGCATCCCCAGCTCAAAGGCGCGCTCGCTGATAGCCTGTATAATCTCCTTTTTCTCCTCAAGATTTTCCGGCAATCCCTTGTCCGACAACGGCAGCAAAATAAACATAGCACCGTATTTTGCAGCGATGGGCAGGAGCTTTTCAAACTTCTCCTTCTCGTAGGAGATAGAGTTAATCAGAGCCCTGCCGGGATAATGGCGCAGGGCAGCCTCCAACACATCTACATGACTGGAGTCCAGCGACAAGGGCAGGTTGGTCACTCCCGAGACTTCATCTATCGCCCGTAGCATCATCGCCTTTTCATCTATGCCGCTCATACCCATGTTCACATCCAAGATAAGGGCACCGCAGTTTTCCTGTTCCTCCGCAAACTTCAAAACCCGGTCAAGATTGCCCTCACGCAGTTCTGCCTGCAGGGCTTTCTTGCCGGTGGGATTGATTCGCTCTCCCACCACCATGAAATTCCCATCCAGACCAAATTCTACCGTCATGCGCTCGCTGGTCAGATATCGTATTCCCTCAGGTCGCCTCGGCACCTCCACACTCTTGGCTTTGCCGAAACGTTCATATAATGCTTTAATATGCTTCGGAGTGGTGCCACAACAGCCGCCAAGTATTGTAGCTCCCTTCGCCACAAGCAGGCGCATTTCCTCGCCAAACTCCTCCGCATCCATGCTGTAATAGGTTTTCCCCTCTGCATCTAATGCAGGCAATCCGGCATTTGGTTTGGCAATCACCGGAATTTTCGTGACAGATGCGATATTTTGCATAATTTCTTGCATTTTAGCGGGGCCTGTAGAACAATTTGCACCGATGGCGCAGGCTCCCAGGCTCTCCGCCACAACAGCCGCCGTCCGCGCATCCGTCCCATAGAGCATCCGCCCTGTAGGTTCAAAGGTAAAGCTCACCATCACCGGCAAATCACAGACTTCCTTTGCAGCAATCAATGCCGCTCTGGTCTCCGCAAGGCTCATCATGGTCTCCACCACCAGCAAATCCACCCCTGCATCCGTCAGCATACGAATCTGTTCCTTGTAGACGTCAATCAGCGTCTCCAACTCCATTTTGCCCATGGGCTTAAGCTGTTCCCCGGTCATGGTGATATCCCCCGCCACATAGACCTTGCGCCCCACTGCAGTCTCCGCAGCTCTCCGGGAGATGGCTGCAAGCTCATGAATCATGGTTTCCATATGGTCTTGCAGGCCGTACTCAGCGAGTTTGATTCGGTTGGCAGTGAAAGTCGGCGCATAGAGGATGTCCGTCCCTGCTTGCACATAAGTCTCCTGCAAGGTCTGCATTACATCAGGATGCTCAAGAATCCACTGTTCCGGGCAGACGCCGGAGGGCATTCCTGCCTTCACCAGATTGGAGCCCGTGGCACCGTCCAGATACAGGATATTATTTTCCGTAAGCTTTTGGAAATCTTCTCTTGTCATGCTTTACCCAAACCTCTTTTTATACATCAATTTTATACATAAATATACCACACTATGGACTACTCCGCAAACAACTTCTTAAGATTTTCTGATTTTCTGACAAGATAGCTTTTCTTTGTTGCGCAGATTTCAAAAATATGATAAATTTTTATGTGGATTTTGCTGAAAGAATCTAAGACAACGAAACTATTGGAGGAGACTAAGATTGAATAATAAATTATTTCCGGTCGTCGCCGGAATTTTAACTGCATTCTCACTGACAGCCTGCGGCACTGACCCGGAGCTTACACAATTCAAGGAAAATATGGATGAATTTTGCGCCAAGGTTTCAGAAATCAACGAATCCATCAACGAGATAGATGCTCAGGCAGACGATGCCTCCGCTTTGGCCTTGGAATATCTCGACCAGCTAGACCAAGAATTTCAGGTTTTTGCCGAGATGGATTTCCCGGAAGAATATGATTATCTGGAATCCCTTGCCGACGAGGCAAGCGAGTACATGACCACTGCTGTGGAAAGCTATCACACCGCATATGCGGATGACGGATATGACGAAAGCACCGCAGACTACGCCAGAGAAAATTCTGCCAGAGCTTTCAAGCGCGTCCGAGTCATTCTCGATATATTACATGGTGAAGATCCTACCGATGATGAGGAAGCCTCTTCATCCGAAACGGTTTCAGACGAATCATAAACTAATATTTATACGACAATAAAGGGACTGCCATCACAGTCCCTTTTATTGTTTCGCAATCTTAAATTTAATAAATTGGGTATACACTCAATTATTTCAACAGATTAATCTTTCCAATCAGAGGAAGTTCCTTGTCCTGATCCTGGCATGCGTACACGATTCCCATAATCTGGAATACCAGAAGCACAATGCTGACAATGCAGGCGATGATTCCAACAATAGGAATCACTGACAATACGCTGCAAATAATCTGACCGATTGCAAGCACAAGACCCTGATTCAAATGGAATTTAGCATTTTCCTTGTCCCCCGCCAGAAAACCGATCAGCCAGAAAATAATACCAAGATACGCAAAAATACTAGTTACTTTCTTATTCATTACTTTCTCCTTTTCCGCCCATCCGGGCTCTGTAAATATACCAATACATCAACTATGATAACGCAACGATAAACTCACGTCAAGATAGTTTTTCACAATATAGCATATAACATATTACAATTCAAAGCATGACAATTCCAAAGCAAAATTTCAAAACATTCTTCAGCACAAAATTCAACCCAAGCACAACCAAAGCTCCATACATAATACCAGTTCGGAATTTCATCCCTTTTATCACGGGAAAATGTACTTTCTCCAAGGTATGGCTCATCATAAACAATCCATACATCACCACAACATACATCACCAGAGGATGATACCACGCAGACAGCAGAAATTTCCCCTGCGCCAATGCAATGACCGCTCGCGTACCACCGCAGCCAGGGCAGTATATCCCAAAGAATTTCCAAAAAAGGCATTCAACCGAGGGTAGATTGGGCACTAATATCTTAACAACACCAATAGCACCCAGCAAACCAAATGGGAGCATGATGAGCCCCACCCTGTAGAGCTCATCTTCCACACTTAATTCTTTCCTGACATTAATATCCATCTGCAGATCAGTCATCTTACATCATAGCTGCAAAAGCTGCTGCGCCATAGATTACATAGTAAATCAATCCAAAGCAGCTGAACACAGTGCCGACGATAGAACATACAAGACCTGCGGTACCAATACCTGTCTTGGCTTTCTTGTTTCCTACGACTGCCATGATAATACCTGCGATACCAAAGATAATACCTGAACCACAGCAGCAGCTGAGCACGATAGATGCGATACCCATGACAAGACTTGCGATAGAAAGACCGGGAGTCTCCGCTTTTGCAGGCTCTACAACAGGATCCGTATATACATTCTGTGTATACGTGGTGTTATCCTGATAATTGTTGCTCTGCGGTGCAGGCTCTACTACCTGTCCATTTTGTTCATTCTGAAAGTTCTGTCCATCCATTGTTTTTTCTCCTTTAAACTTATTGTCGTTTTTTGATAGGAAATCTATATGTAGCTTAAAAGAATCCACACAATACACAATATACACGAAATTGGATATTATTGCAAGCCCAACTGAGCTTTTATTAACTTTTTATTAAAATGTATCAATTTTTATACATTCAAATTCTGAAAATCTTTATACTTTCCGTCAATTTATCAGCTTGTCCTGCCATATCTACAGCGTTGTTTTCCATGTCATGCATCAGTTCCGTGAGTTCCACGATTGAGGCATTTATCTCCTCTGCAGCTGCAGCATTGGACTCTGAGGTTTCACCCAGCTTTTCCACTTCAGTAGTGATATTTTCAATTTCCTGCACCGTATTATGGACTGCATTATCAATTTCTGAAACTCTTCTGCTGGTCTCAGAGATATCTTCATTTACATTTCGGAAAGACGTGATAACTTCATTGATTCCATCTATATTGCGGTCGTTGTTTGCCACAATCTCATCGATACTGTCGGAACATACTTTGAAATCCTCGGTAATATTTTCAATAATAACCTTGATGCTCGCCAAATCATCTCCGGTCTTTTCACTCAAATCACGTATATTGCCTGCGACAACCGCAAATCCACGTCCGGACTCGCCGGCTCTGGCTGCCTCTATAGAAGCATTGAGGCTGAGCAGCTTGGTCTCTGAAGCAATTTCATCAATACTTTTTACGATATCGACCATCTTGACAATCACATCATTGGTCTCTCTAATCTTGTCTGCAATATTTCTGACACTCTCCGTCATGTTTTCGCTACTGATATTCACAGATTCAATTTTATCCTTCATGCTGCTGCAGTTGTTGTCAAGCCTTCCGGAGCAATCTACAATATTGGAAATAGATTGCAAAATTTCATCGTTATTCTTATGCATGGAAGTCACGGAAATATTTACATCGCTCACCACCTGAGCCATCCGCGTGCTACCGGCAGCCACATCCTCGATTGCTCTCTCAATCTCCTCGGACGCACTCAACGTTGAGCCCGCTGTCTCTCTAAGATTTTCCGCTGTGACAGCAACATGAGCACCAACAGAATGGATATTTGTCACCACACCGTTCAGGCTGGAAAGCATCTGTTTGACTGAGCCATCCATCTTTGCCACCTCATCGGAGCCCTTCATAGGTACCGTATCACCGGTCAAATCTCCCTTTGCCACCTGATTAACCGTATCACTCACCGAAAGGATTGTACGTGCAATTCTCCCGGCTACTATGTAGGCAATCACTAAAGATACCAACAAAATAACAAGTCCCAAAAGCAGAATAGTCTTCGTAAGCTGATTTATGCTCGCCTGCACGTCCGCCTGTGGTTTTCCTGCAAAAAGCATCCCGTCTTCCGTAGGAATATAATATCCGTAATATGCCGCTCCGTTTACATCGACATTTGTGCTGAAATAAGACTTCTTGCCATTGATAACCGCTTTTACAACTTCATCAGACGCCTTGGTCCCCACAGCACCCTTTATGGAGCTTTCCACCCGGGTGTCCCCCTCAAATATAGTGACATCCACATCCTCATCCTTGTAGCAATTAACATCCTGATTTACATAACCTTCCACTGCAATTTTTAACTGCGTTTCATTCGCCTGAATTAACGCTTCGCTCGCCTGGGATGCCGCAAACGCGCTGACAGCAACGCTGAGCACAACCATCGGTACCATAACCAGTACCATCAACTTACCCTTCAAACCCAATTTCATATAACTTTACCTCCTTAGGACAGCAGAACCTTTTAAAGCAAATACCTTATGACAGCAAATCTTTTAGATATAGCAAGCGAAAAAGCGACCCACGCATTGCAGTGTGAGCCGCTTCTGATAATTATAGTGATAGCATATGTTGTCTGACGAATTGCTCCCTGCTTAGCTTAGAATTTACCTGCCTGTGCAGCTTCCTCGATGGAAACGGCAACTGCCACAGTCATACCAA
>CAZUAP010000066.1:9960-11322 GCA_964617975.1 uncultured Acetatifactor sp.
TTACCTGCCTGTGCAGCTTCCTCGATGGAAACGGCAACTGCCACAGTCATACCAACCATGGGGTTATTCCCTGCACCAATCAATCCCATCATCTCAACGTGAGCCGGAACGGAAGAAGAACCTGCGAACTGTGCATCTGAATGCATACGTCCCAGAGTATCTGTCATACCGTAGGATGCAGGACCTGCAGCCATATTATCGGGATGAAGGGTACGTCCGGTACCGCCGCCGGATGCAACAGAGAAGTATTTCTTGCCCTGTTCGATACACTCTTTCTTGTAAGTACCTGCAACGGGATGCTGGAATCTGGTAGGGTTGGTGGAGTTACCGGTGATGGAAACGTCAACACCCTCCTTGTGCATGATTGCAACGCCCTCACACACATCGTTTGCACCGTAGCAGTTTACCTTTGCGCGGAGTCCCTCGGAATAGGACGTGCGAGATACTTCCTTTACCGTGTTGGTATAAGGATCATACTCTGTCTCCACAAAAGTAAATCCATTGATACGTGAGATAATCTGTGCGGCATCTTTGCCGAGACCATTCAAAATAACTCTCAAAGGTTTCTTACGAACCTTATTTGCCTTCTCTGCAATACCGATAGCGCCCTCGGCTGCAGCGA
Source organism: uncultured Acetatifactor sp. (assembly GCA_964617975.1). Classification (GTDB taxonomy): domain Bacteria; phylum Bacillota; class Clostridia; order Lachnospirales; family Lachnospiraceae; genus Acetatifactor. The sequence goes on from CAZUAP010000066.1 coordinate 10,583, forward strand.
AGGATTCATGACCTGCCAAAAAGCAGAAACACTCAGTCTCCTCCTCAAGAAGCATCTTGCCCAAGTTTCCATGACCAAGACCAACCTTACGGGTATCAGCAACGGAACCGGGAATACAGAAAGCCTGAAGTCCCTCACCGATTGCTGCTGCGGCATCTGCTGCTCTCCTGCAATTCTTCTTGATTGCGATTGCTGCACCTACGGTGTAAGCCCAGCAAGCGTTCTCAAAGCAGATAGGCTGAATGCCCTTAATCTGATTGTAAACATCAAGACCGGCATCCTTGGTGATTTTTTCAGCTTCTTCCAGGGAAGCGATGCCATAGCTGTTCAAAACAGAATTGATTTTGTCAATTCTTCTCTCATATGATTCAAATAAAGCCATCTTGCGTGTCCTCCTTCTATTATTCCTGTCTGGGGTCGATAATCTTAACTGCATCCGCTACACGGCCATACTGACCCTTAGCCTTCTCATATGCAGTGTTGGGATCATCACCCTTCTTGATGAAGTCGGTCATCTTGCCAAGGCTTACAAACTGGTAACCGATAATCTGGTCATCCGCATCCAGTGCAATACCAGTGACATAACCCTCTGCCATCTCAAGATAGCGGGGTCCCTTCTTCAACGTGCCATACATCGTACCAACCTGGCTGCGAAGGCCCTTGCCCAAATCCTCAAGACCGGCATTCTTCCTGGTCCTGAAAGGAAGAATACTCCTCCATTCCTATGTACAACCCGCCTC
>CAZUAP010000067.1:0-11319 GCA_964617975.1 uncultured Acetatifactor sp.
CGGAGCACCGGGGCATCCGCATGGACGTGGAGATTGTGGAGCCGTTCGAGACAGAAGAAACGGATGATACAGAAATGGGATTTCCGCTTATGAATATCTATGACTTGGAGCCTCACAAGCAAAAGGGAACCTCCCTGCCGCGCCACAACCGCTTTTATCAGGCGAAGATTGACAGCAGATACTTAAAGAGCGGGGAGACGGATTTTTCCGCCCTGCCCAATCTGTATGTGATTACGCTGCTAAACTATGACCCCTTTGGCTATGGATATATGCTGTATACCATCCGCAACAAATGCGAGGAAGTGGACGGACTTCACTACGAAGATGGACTGGAATTCCTGTATTTTAACACCACAGGGAGCAAGGGCGGCAGTGCAGAATTGAGAAATATGCTGCGGTATTTTCAGGACAGCCGGGCAGAGAACGCGACGGACGCCGCCACCCGGAAACTCCACGAATATTTGAGCAAAGTGAAGATGCAGCCGGAAACGAGGTTGGAGTATATGAAATATGATGAGATTATAGCGTGGGAACGCAGGGAGGCCACCTGCGCAACAATGCAGTTTGCTGTGTTGGAGCTTTTGGAGGATTATGGCGAGATTCCGGATTATCTCAGAGAGCAGATAGAGCAGGAAGAATCCATAGACACCTTGAAAAAATGGCATAAACATGCTGCCAAAGTATCCAGTATTGAGGAGTTCGCAAAGGAGATACCGATTCCTGTGGAATCAAATTGAGAAATATGCTGCGGTATTTTCAGGACAGCCGGGCAGAGAACGCGACGGACGCCGCCACCCGGAAACTCCACGAATATTTGAGCAAAGTGAAGATGCAGCCGGAAACGAGGTTGGAGTATATGAAATATGATGAAATTATAGCGTGGGAACGCAGGGAGGCTGTCTTTTTGAAAATTATTCGATAAAATCCTTCATAAATCTGTACAAAAGGCTGGAAATTTCGACAAAGTTATAGTAAACTTTTAGTAAAGATTTATAGAAGGGAGCGATACAATATGGCAAAAGAAATGATTGCGATGCTTCTTGCCGGTGGTCAGGGGTCCAGGCTCTACGCATTGACCAAGAAGTTGGCAAAACCTGCGGTTCCTTTTGGAGGGAAATACCGAATCATTGATTTTCCACTGTCTAACTGTGTGAATTCAGGGATTGATACAGTGGGGATTCTGACTCAGTACCAGCCGCTTGTGCTGAATGAGTATATCGGAAACGGACAGCCGTGGGACCTTGACAGACTGCATGGAGGAGTGCACGTACTTCCACCCTATCAGACTGCAAAGGGCTCTGACTGGTACAAGGGGACGGCAAACGCAATTTACCAGAACATTTCTTTCATCGAGAGGTATCAGCCGGAGTACGTGATTATTCTCTCGGGAGACCAGATTTGTAAGCAGGATTACAGAGATTTCCTGCAGTTCCATAAGGAAAAAGGTGCTGAATTTTCCGTGGCAGTTATGGAGGTGCCGTGGGACGAAGCATCGCGGTTCGGCCTGATGGTGGCAGATGAGAATGACAAGATTACAGAGTTTCAGGAGAAGCCGAAGGTGCCCAAGTCCAATCTGGCATCCATGGGCATCTATATTTTCAACTGGGACATACTGAAAAAATATCTGGAGGAGGATGAGGCAAATCCCAAATCTTCCAATGATTTTGGCAAGGACATTATTCCGAAACTGTTGGAAGACGGAAGAAGGATGTACGCATATCACTTTGATGGTTATTGGAAGGATGTAGGTACTATTTCTTCGCTGTGGGAGGCAAATATGGAGATTCTTGATCCTGAGCACAGCGGCATCAATCTGTTTGATGAGAACTGGAAGATACACAGCCGTACCAGCGGCATGACTAGCCATCGAATCGGTGATGAGGCGCAGGTGAAGGATTCCATGATTACTTACGGGTGCCTTGTGCGCGGCAAGGTGGAGCATTCGATTCTCTTTTCCGGCGTTACGGTGGACAAGGGTGCTGTTGTTGAGGACGCTGTTATCATGGGCGGTGCTGTGATTGGCGAGGGTGCTGTAGTGCGAAACAGTATTGTCGCTGAGAATGCTGTGATTGAGGCAGGTGCTGTAGTTGGTGAGGCATCTGCGGAGGGCAGCAGAAAAATCACGACAATCGGACCGGATGTCACGGTGGGCAGGAATGCCAAGGTCGGCCCGGGCGCCATGGTGGAGGAAACGGTAAAGGAGGGTGAAACCGTATGCTGAATATGAATGCAGACACGCTGGGCATTATTTTTGCCAACAGCTATGACTCGATGGTTGCGGAGCTTGCCAGTGAGCGTCTCATGGCATCCATCCCTTTTGCAGGACGCTACAGGATGGTGGACTTCCTGCTCTCCGGCATGGTGAACAGCGGTATCGACAATGTGACTGTCTTAGTGAAAAATAATTACCATTCCCTGATGGACCATCTGGGAAATGGACGCGAGTGGGACTTGAGCCGCAAGCATGGCGGTTTAAATCTGGTGCCTCCCTATTCTGACAGAATGACCAAGGTCTATACTGGGCGTGTGGATGCCATCGCCAATCTGATTCCTTTTTTGAAAAGGCAGAGAGAGAAGTATGTGGTGATGTGTGATGCCAATATCGCGGTGAATTTTGACTTTAAGGATTTGGTGGAGAAGCATCTCGAGAGCGGTGCGGATATCACCGCTGTCTATGCGAAAGAAGAAATTCCCAGAGATTTCCTGCAACAGGAGGCAATCACCCAGAATATGTACTATACCCTGAACTTTGAGGGTGAGCGGGTATCGGAAATCTGTATAAATCCCAAGGCGGAGGGCATACAGAATCTGTGCATGAATATCTATGTAGTAGAGAAGGATTTGTTAATCAAACAGATTTCGGAGGCATGCCAGAAAGGCGGCTTGTATTACGAGAGAGATGTGCTTTCCAGGCAGTTGGATGAGCTGGATGTAAGAGGTTACTGCTATGAGGGATATCTGGCACGCATCACCGGTACTAGGAGCTACTTTGAGGAGAGCATGAGACTGCTGGAGCCGGGTAATCTGGAGAATTTGTTTAATCCCAGTCCTATTTATACCAAGACGCGAGATGAGAATCCCACCCGTTATCTGAATGGCTCTCGAGCAAAGCATATTCTGGTGGCAGACGGTTGTGACATCGAGGGTGAAGTGGAACACAGCATCCTCTTTCGAGGTGTCAAGGTCGGAAAAGGCGCCAAGATTAAAAACTGTGTGCTGATGCAGGATACGGTGGTGGAGGATGGTGCCAGCTTAGAGTATGTCATCACCGACAAGCAGGTATGTGTCTCTGCGGATAGAGAGCTGAAGGGTACGGATACCTTCCCTGTGTATGTGGAGAAAAATAAGAGAGTATAAAGTGCAGAAAATATTTCGGAAATAACAGGAAAAAATCTTGAGGGCGCCCTTGTATTCGCCGATATTTATGCTATAATGAACTCAAAGAAGACCAATATGCAGTCTGTAAGTGTGACATAATTAATGTAACGGTAGAGGGGCACGGATGCCCGAGGAAATTTATGCAGCGGGACAGCTGCGGTACAGGGAGGTAATGTTATGAGTATTTCAATTAATGTAAGTGCAAAGACGGATTATTCTTATCTTTTTTCGTCTTTGAGTTCAAGTGGGGCTTCCAGCTTGAGCAGTCTCTTAGGTGATTATGCCAGCATCAAGAACGGTAGCTACAGCAAGCTGATGAAGGCATATTATTCTGAGAACAGTAGCAGTGAAGTCAAGAGCCTTGCCGAGAGCAGCACTTCTTCCACCAGCACGACGACTTCGACGGCGACCAAGAAACTAAACACGGTTCAGACGACCGCGGACGCTTTGAAGGATTCTGCGGATGCGCTGTTGGCAAGCGGAAGTGAATCTTTGTTTGAGCAGAAGGATATCACTACCACGGATGAGAATGGTCTGGAGTCCACCACAAAGGGATATGACACGGACGCAATCTACAGTGCGGTGAACAAGTTTGTGAAGAATTACAATTCTGTAATCGATGCGGTGGATGATACAGACAATACCATAGTGACTAATCGTGGTGCGAGTCTGGCAAATATAACATCATCCAATGAAAACGCCTTGAACAAGGTTGGCATTACAGTGGAAGATGACGGAACGCTTTCTATTGATAAGGACGCGTTTATGAAAGCTGATATGGGCAGTGTCAAGAATCTGTTCAACGGCAGTGGCTCCTATGGATATCAGGTTTCGGCTCAGGCATCTATCATTGATTATGCAGCGGGAAGTGAGGCATCCGTGGCGTCTCTTTATACGGGAAGCGGAACCTACAGTTCCACGTTGAGCACCGGAAGTCTTTATAACAGTTATTTCTAAAAACCTTGGAAAAGTTGTTGAGAAAAATTGTTTGAATTTTTTGAAAAACTCTATTGACATTTCCTGCGAAACAAGATATACTATGTCTTGTTCGCAGGAATGGCGGAATTGGCAGACGCGCACGGTTCAGGTCCGTGTGGTAGCAATACCATGAGAGTTCAAGTCTCTTTTCCTGCATATAAGAGTGTTAAGTGGCTGCTTAACACTCTTTTGTGTTTTCATATTTCAGGAGCGCAATTCTTCGGGAGGATGTTCATGACCGAAAATTATCCCCAAAAAGAATTAAAAAAGAATCCTCACAATGTCTGGTATAAGCTGGATTTGTCGGCGATAGTCTATCCGACACTGCAGAGGAGAGATTTTTCTTCCGTCTACCGGCTGTCGGTGGTGTTGAAGGAGGAGATTAGACCGGAGGTGCTTCAGCAGGCTCTGGACAGGACTTTGCCCCGGTTTCCCACCTATAAGGCGGCAATCAGGAAGGGGTTTTTCTGGCGATATTTAGAGCCGAATTACCGCCCCGGTCCCTTTGTACAGGAGGATGTAAAGAATCCGTGCCAGCCCATGTATTTTCGTGCCAACAATCGTTATCTGGTGCGCGTGTATTATTATAAAAACCGGATTTCGCTGGAGGCTCACCACAGTCTGGGGGACGGTACCGGAGGGATGTGCGTACTGCAGACTCTGACGGCGGAATATCTGCGGCTTTTGGGACACACGGAGATTGAAAATGAGGGATTTGTGCTCAATGTTGAGGAGGCACCGGATAAGGAGGAGCTGGAGGATGCCTACATGAGGTATGCTAATGCCAAAGTACGCCCTCCCAGACCGGGGGAGAAGGCATACCGCGTCCGGGGGACCAAGGAGCCGTTCTATACCTTGAATATCATAGACGGCATTATGTCGGTCTCGGAGGTGCGGCAGGCGGCTAAGAAATATCAGGCAACAGTGACGGAGTATTTAAACGCAGTGCTTTTATATGCACTGATGGTGCGGCAGGAGTCGGAGTGGCATATGCGTCTTCGCCCGGTGAAGATTGCCATGCCGGTAAATCTGAGGCGTTTTTTCCCGTCAAAGACCTTGCGAAACTTTATCACCATGATTTATCCGGGGGTAGACCCGAGGCTGGGGGAATACAGTTTCGAGGAGATTGTGATTCATGTGCGAAATTATATGCGTTATTATCTGAATGAGAAGTTGCTGCGGGGGGACATTACTACCAACGCCGCCACCCAGAGGAATCCGCTCATCCGGGTGGTGCCGCTCTTTGTCAAGGATTTGGTGGTGCGGTCTTTCTACGCCAGAGTACAGGACAGAAATTCCTCTGCGGGGTTGACCAACATGGGGGCACTGCAGGTCCCGGAGGGCATGAAACCGTATATTGAGCGTTTTGACATATACATGGGACAGCCCTTCTCCCAGAGGACGAATTGTGCGGTCATCAGCTTTGAGGATACGCTCACGGTTAATTTTGCCAGCAGTATTGTGGAGGCGGATGTGGAGCGGTATTTTTTCCGAAAGTTGGTGCAGGATGGAATCCATGTAAAGATTGAGAGCAACAGAGAGGACTATTAATATGTCATATTGTGTAAATTGTGGTGTGGAGCTGGACATTTCTGCGGAGAGGTGTCCGCTGTGCAATACGCCGGTGGTGAATCCCAATCAGATGGTGCAGAGGGAGGAGACGCCCTTTCCCAAGGAGAAAGGGACGGTGGAGACGGCAAACAGAAAAGATTTTGCCATTCTGCTCTCTGTGTTTGTATTGGCGACGGCATTCACCTGCGGGCTTTTGAATATTCTGGTGTTTCCGGAGATGCTTTGGTCGTTGGCTGTGATAGGGGTATGTGTCATCTTGTGGGTGTGGCTGTTTCCGGTTGTCATATATCGGAGAATTTCGGCATATGGCTCCCTCTTTCTGGACGGGCTTTCCGTTGTGCTATACCTGTACATGCTGGCACATATGATTGGCTCCTACGACTGGTGCTTTGGTCTGGGGCTTCCCATTGTGGCACTGGTGACGGCGGTGGCGGAGCTTTTGACATTCTGTGTTCAAAAGCTGCCGAAGTCCTTCCTGACGGTGGCATTGTATCTGGTCACCGGGGTGGGACTGCTGTGTATGGGCATCGAGCTTTTGATTAATCATTATCTTTATGATGCCGTGTATCTGCGTTGGTCTGCGGTGGTGCTCACGGTCTGCGCGGTTTTGGACATCGTGATTGTCACCATGCTGTCTCGCAGGAGGCTTCGCAGTGCGGTGCGCAGAAGGCTGCATTTTTAGCGAGAAAATCAGAAGGGCATGATTATAAGAAAGGCATGGTTATTAAGATGGAAGATAAACGCAATCAAAATCTGATGCAGTGGATTCGGCGGGTGCATGGGCTGGTAGAAAATCCGGATTTGGAGAAACAGAGGCAGTCTCAGGAGCACCTCGGCACGATTCTGGGCAGCGCCAAGGAAATTGTTTACCGGGACATTGAGATTGACGGTATGTATGGGGAGTGGGTCAGTGTAAACAGGGCGCATATGAAAAAGCACGTGATTCTGCACTGCCATGGCGGCGGATATTCCACCGGCAGCAGCGCTTATGCCAGAATGTTGACGTCCAAGCTGGCGTCATCCACCTCCATGGATGTACTTAGCTTTGACTACCGGCTGGCTCCCGAGCACCCCTATCCGGCTGCGCTGGAGGATGCGATGAGTGCCTGGAATTATCTGATGCTGCTGGGGTATGGAGCGAGGGACGTGATAATTACGGGAGATTCCGCGGGAGGGAATCTGGCGTTGGCACTGACGCTCAGGCTGAAACAGGAGGGACGCCTGTTGCCAAAGGGGTTGGTATTATTATCACCGTGGACGGATTTGACTTCCTCGGGAAAGTCCTTTGAGAGCAGAGCACAGCTTGATCCGGTGTTGGACAGGGAATATATCGACCGGATGGTGGCGGCTTATGCGGATGGACAGAACCTTGAAAACCCCTTGATTTCGCCGCTGTTTGGTGATTTCACAGGCTTTCCGCCGACCTATATCCAGGTGGGCGACAATGAGATTCTGCTCAGCGATTCCAAGCGGCTTTATCAGAATATGATTAAGGCGGGGGTTTCGGCAAAGCTGGAGGTGTTCCGGGGAATGTGGCACGTCTTTCAAATGTCTCCGTTAAAAAAGGCGGCGGAGGCAATGGATAAAAATGCGGAGTTTATTTTTGATATCTGCAGATGAGCAGGCAAATTTATAAAAGGATTACGCCGATAAATGCAGAATATTCAAAGTAGGACGATTGGGGAGAAGGCTTGACACCATGCGCTTACGGTGCAGGAAGGAGAGCAAATTATGGCGGCTGACAACATTACAATCAGAGAAAGTCTGGAGCAATGGGAGGAGGATTACTTGAGTCCCTATGCAGCCAAGAGTAAAAATTCAAAGGGGAGGCTTCGCCCGGAGGCACAGTGCGATATCCGTCCGGTATTTCAGCGGGACCGGGATCGAATCGTGCATTGTAAGGCTTTCCGAAGGCTCAAGGACAAAACACAGGTATTTCTTTCCCCGGAAGGAGACCATTATCGAACCAGATTGACTCATACGCTGGAGGTGTCCCAGAATGCAAGAACTATAGCCAGGGCACTGAAACTGAACGAGGAGCTGGTGGAGGCTATCGCGCTGGGACATGATTTGGGACATACGCCCTTTGGACATGCCGGGGAGCGGGCTCTAAACAGAGTGTGCCCGCTGGGATTTGAACACAGTGAACAGAGTGTGCGCACGGTGGACCGGCTGGAGAAGGAAGGTCAGGGATTAAATCTCACATATGAGGTGCGGGACGGCATTCTGAATCACCAGACCAGCGGCAGACCTCATACGCTGGAGGGCAAGGTGGTGCGCCTGTCGGACAAGATTGCCTACATACATCACGATATGGACGATGCGGTCCGGGCAGGCATCCTGACGGAACAGGATGTGCCGGCGGAGATTCGTGCGGTGCTGGGAGATACACCGGGAAAGAGGCTGGATCGTTTTATCCACGACATAGTCACCAACAGTATGGGGAAGAATGACATCATTATGTCGGAGCCTGTCGCAAATGCAATGACGGGAATCAGGCAGTTCATGTTTGACAATGTATACAAAAATCCCATAGCCAAGAGCGAGGAGGCAAAGGCGGAGGCGTTGATGGAGACGCTGTATCACCATTACCTGAAACATTTGGACGACTTGCCGGAGGAGTTTCTGGGGCTTTTGTCGGAGGGGGAACCCAGAGAACGGGTTGTCTGTGACTATGTTGGGGCGATGACGGACCGCTTTGCCATAGCGGTTTACAATGATATTTTCGTGCCCAAATCCTGGCAGTTGTAAGTTGTAAATGGAATGATTTGAGAATGAAGGGAAACTGACGGGCGATGAAAAGAGGGAGCAATTATGTACTACCCTGAGGAGCTTGTAGAGGAAGTCAGAATAAAAAATGATATTGTCGGTGTGGTGTCGGGGTACGTAAAGCTGCAGAAGAAAGGCGGAAACCATTGGGGATGCTGCCCTTTTCACAATGAAAAGACACCCTCCTTTGCCGTGTCGGAGAGCAAGCAGATGTATCACTGTTTCGGATGCGGCGTCAGCGGCAATGTATATACATTTGTGATGCAGTATGAGAATTACACTTTTCCAGAGGCGGTGAAGATGCTGGCGGAGAGGGCCGGGGTGAATCTGCCGGAGGTGGAGTATTCGGCGGAGGAGAAGAAACGGGCAGGAAGACGTGCAAGGCTTTTGGAGGTCAACAAGGAGGCTGCAAAGTTTTTTTATTACCAGCTTCGCTCCCCGCACGGTGAGGTGGGGCAAAAGTATCTGGAGAAACGTGCACTGTCCCAGGAGACCATGCACAAGTTCGGTCTGGGCTATGCTGGTAAGAGCGGTGCGGCTCTGGTGGAGTATCTGCGGAGCAAGGGATTTGAGGACGAGTTAATCAAGGAGGCGGGACTTGCCAATTACTCGGAGAAACATGGCTTGATGAGCCAGTTCTGGAACCGGGTGATGTTCCCCATACAGGATATCAACCATCGGGTAATCGGTTTCGGAGGCCGTGTCATGGGGGATGGGGAGCCCAAGTATCTCAACTCTCCGGAGACACCAATCTTTGATAAGAGCAGAAATCTCTATGGACTGAATTTTGCAAGGACGGCGCGCAGCGGGAATCTGATTATCTGTGAGGGTTACATGGATGTGATTGCCATGCATCAGGCGGGCTTTACCCAGGCGGTGGCATCGCTGGGAACAGCCTTCACGCCGGAGCAGGCAGCTCTCCTGCGGCGATACACGGACAATGTGCTGCTGGCGTATGACAGTGATGGGGCGGGCGTGAAAGCTGCGCTGCGTGGAATCGGCATCCTGCGGGATGCAGGGCTTACCGGGAAGGTCATCAACATGAAACCCTACAAGGACCCGGATGAGTTTATCAAAAATCTGGGCCAAGAGGCATTTCAGGAGCGCATTGACCAGGCGGAGAACAGTTTCTTTTTTGAGATACGGATTCTGGCAGAGCAGTATGACATGAGCGACCCGGAACAAAAGACGAAGTTTCACAGGGAGATAGCGAAGAAACTCTGCGCATTTTCCGAGGAGGTAGAGCGGGAAAATTATCTTCAGGCAATCTCGGAAAAGTATTTTATCGGTGCGGATAATCTGCGCAAGCTGGTAAAAAGCTATGCGGCGACAACCGGTGATGCGAGACCCATCGAGCGTCCCAAATCCGGTATTTCGCAGAAACAGACACCGGAGGAAAATGCCAAAAAGGCACAGAGACTGCTGATTACGTGGCTGGTGGACGAGCCTGCTGTTTATCCCAAAATCAAACAATATATTTCTCCGGAGGATTTTACGGAGGAGCTGTATGCCAAGGTGGCGGAAAAGCTGTTTGCCGGACTGGAGCAGGAGAACTTTCAGCCCGCAGGCATCATCAGTATGTTTGAGGATGAGGAGGAGCAGCGGCAGGCGGCGGAGCTTTTCCACACGAGTCTGCCTCAGCTTGAGACGAGGCAGGAGCGGGAGAAGGCATTTCACGATATATTGCTTGCAGTGAAACGCAACAGCTATGAATATTATACGGCGAGGCTTGGGATGGATGTGAATGCCCTGACCAAGGTGGTGGAAGGCAAGAAAGCGCTGGAAACCCTTGCAAAAACGCATATTTCATTGGAATAAGGTCAAGAATATGGCTGAACTGTAAACTAAATATACAAGAAGAATAGAATTCCCAGGAAGGATGGAACTACAAGATGGACGAAAACACACAGGTAAAATTTGATGAGAAGGTAAAAGAGCTCCTTGCGGCTGCCAAGAAAAAGAAGAATGTTCTGGAGTATCAGGAGATTAGCGAGTTCTTTGCGGATTTGCAGCTTGAGGAGGAGCAGTTTGAGAAGATATTAGAGGTGCTGGAGCAGAACAATGTGGATGTGCTGCGCATCACGGATGAGGACGATATCGATGGGGAGGAGATTATCCTCAGCGATGAGGACGAGGTGGATGTGGAGAGCATCGATTTGTCTGTCCCGGACGGTGTGAGCATCGAGGACCCTGTGCGTATGTATCTGAAGGAGATTGGTAAGGTGCCCCTTTTGTCTGCGGACGAGGAGATTGAACTGGCAAAGCGCATGGAGCTGGGAGATCAGGAGGCGAAAAAGCGTCTCGCGGAGGCGAACTTACGTCTGGTGGTCAGCATTGCAAAGCGTTATGTGGGCAGAGGTATGCTTTTCCTCGATTTGATTCAGGAGGGCAATCTGGGTCTTATCAAGGCTGTGGAGAAATTCGATTACCGCAAGGGATATAAATTCTCCACCTATGCCACATGGTGGATTAGGCAGGCAATCACCCGTGCAATCGCCGACCAGGCGAGAACTATCCGCATCCCGGTACACATGGTGGAGACTATCAATAAGTTGATTCGCGTGAGCCGTCAGTTATTGCAGGAATTGGGCAGAGAACCGACCCCTGAGGAGATTGCGGAGG
>CAZUAP010000068.1:0-11281 GCA_964617975.1 uncultured Acetatifactor sp.
ATATTTTCCAACTGATGTTTTAGTAACTGCTTATGATATTATCTTTTTCTGGGTTATCCGCATGATTTTCTCCGGCTATGAACAGATGGGTGAGAAACCTTTCAAGACGGTGCTTTTCCATGGTCTGGTGCGTGACAGTCAGGGACGCAAGATGTCCAAGTCCCTGGGCAACGGCATTGACCCGCTGGAGATTATCGACCAGTACGGTGCAGATGCCCTGAGATTGACGCTGATTACCGGCAATGCGCCCGGCAACGATATGCGTTTCTATTATGAGAGAGTGGAAAATTCCAGAAACTTTGCCAACAAGGTATGGAATGCCTCCCGTTTTATCATGATGAATATGGAGCAGGTGCTTGAGAAGACCGGCAAAGAGATTACGACTCCGGAAACGGCAGCTTTGCAGCCTGTGGACAAGTGGATTCTCTCCAGATTAAACACTCTGATTCAGGATGTCACCGACAATATGGAGAACTTTGAGTTGGGCATTGCCGTACAGAAGGTCTACGATTTTATCTGGGACGAATTCTGCGACTGGTACATCGAGATGGTGAAACCCAGACTTTACAGCACGGATGATGCAGTGAGCCAGAATGCGGCGCTCTGGACGTTAAAGACGGTGCTCATCGATGCGCTGAAACTGCTGCATCCCTATATGCCCTTCATCACCGAGGAGATTTTCTGTACATTGCAGAGTGAGGAGGAGACCATTATGCTGAGCAGCTGGCCTCTGTACTCCGAGGAGCGCAGCTTTGCCAAGGAAGAAAAGGATATTGAGACCATCAAGGAGGCAGTTCGCGGCATCCGAAATATCCGCAGCGAGATGAACGTGGCACCCAGCCGCAAGGCGAGTGTGTTTGTGGTCAGCGAGGACGAGGGGATTCTCTCCACCTTCACGGAGGGCAGACTTTTCTTTGCCTCCCTTGCAGGTGCCAGTGATGTGACCATGCAGAAGGACAAGACGGGTATCGCTCAGGATGCGGTGTCAGTGGTGATTCCCGGCGCGACGCTCTACATTCCCTTTGCGGAGCTGGTGGATATTGTGCAGGAGATAGAGCGTCTTAAGAAGGAGCAAAAACGCCTGGAGGGTGAGCTTGCCCGGGTGAATGGTATGCTTTCCAACGAGAAATTTATCTCCAAGGCGCCCGAGGCAAAGATTGCCGAGGAGAAGGAAAAACTGGAGAAATATACCCGCATGATGGCTCAGGTGCAGGAGAGATTGGAGCAGCTTGGATAAGAGGGAAATCAAAACATTTCGGGAGGCGATGGACTATCTCTATGATATGCCGCGCTTTACCGCCAAGAATACGCTGGAGGATACCCGGGCGCATCTGGTGCGTCTGGGCTCCCCCGATACCAAAATTAAACAGATGATTCATGTGGCAGGCACAAACGGAAAAGGTTCCGTCTGTGCCTATCTGCGCTCCATATTGACGGAGGCGGGATACCGGGTGGCGGTCTTTACGTCCCCCCATCTTGTGGATATCCGGGAGAGGTTTGACGTGGGCGGAGAGCTGATTTCCGAGGAGGACTTTCTGCGCGTATTCCTGCAGGTCTATGAGAGTCTGGACTGGGAGGCGCTTGGGAGAGACACAGGATATCATCCCACCTTTTTTGAGTATTTATTTTTTATGGCGATGCTCTTTTTTGCCGAGCAAAATCCGGATTATTGCATTCTGGAGACGGGACTTGGAGGGCGTCTGGATGCCACCAATGCTGTCTCGCGCAAGGCATTGACGGTCATCACCCGCATCAGTCCGGACCATATGGAATATTTGGGCAGCACAATCCCGCAGATTGCGGGGGAAAAGGCAGGGATTCTGCGGGAGGGTGTACCGCTTGTGTATTGCGATGAGGTTCCCGAGGCTTCTGCGGTATTTGAAGAACGGGCACGAAATTTGCAGATTCCGGTATATCCCGTGTCGAAAAAGGACTACGTGTTCCGCAATTTTCGGAATAAAACCATTGATTTTTCTCTGCATACTGGGTATTATGGTTATATTGGTATCACTTTGCACACAATGGCGCGCTATCAGATGGAGAATGCGTCGATTGCAGCGCGGGCTGCGGAAGTGCTCTGCGGGTGCGAAGGGATAAGCGCCGATGCGTTTCAGTTAGGTCTGGCGAAGGCTTTCTGGCCGGGGCGGATGGAGGAAATCCTTCCGGAGGTGTTTGTGGACGGCGCCCACAATGAGGACGGTATCCGGGCGTTTCTGGATACGGTGAGAGAGGACGGCTGCAGGGACAGAGGACAGCGCAGAACGCTGCTGTTCAGCGTCGTCAGCGATAAGGATTACAAATCCATGATAACGCAGGTGTTGGATTCCGCGCTTTTTGACAGGATTCTCGTGGCTCATCTGGAGACGAAACGGGCGGCAACGCTTGAGAGTCTTCATGCACTGCTGGATGAAAAAAAGTGTGAGGGCGTGGAGGTTTGTTATTTTGAGAATGTGAGGACAGCCCTTTCGGAGGCGTTGGCAAAACGGGAGGGAGAGCGCATATACATCGCGGGCAGCCTATATTTGGTCGGCGAGATAAAGGAGTTTTTGAGAGATGATCAATTTTGAGGAAGAACTGAAGAAATTTCATCCCAGCCTCGAGGTGGAGGATGCCGAGGAAGCGATTTATAATCAGGATTTGACGGATATGGCAGACCTGTTGGTGAAGATGATACAGGAATCTGAGGAGGAAACAAACGCATAACGGAGGATGGGACCATGTTTTGTTATCATTGCGGAGCGCAGCTTTCAGAACATGATTTTTGTACCGCCTGTGGTGCGGATGTAGCTCTCTACAAGAAAATCATGTATGTGTCCAATCGATTTTACAATGACGGCCTGGAGAAGGCAGAGGTGAGAGATTTGACGGGGGCGATTACCAGCCTGCGCCAAAGTCTGAAATTTAATAAAAATAATGTAGAGGCGAGAAACCTTCTGGGACTGGTGTATTTTGAGATGGGTGAGGTGGTTGCGGCCATGAGCGAGTGGGTCATCAGCAAGAACCTCCGCCCGGAGCGCAATATTGCCGACGACTATATCGAGAAACTGCAGTCCAATGCAGGTCGTCTGGATTCCATTAACCAGACGATTAAGAAGTACAATCAGGCGTATGCCTACTGCGTGCAGGACAGCAAGGACTTGGCTGTGATTCAGTTAAAAAAAGTGCTTTCCCTGAATCCGAAGTTTGTCCGGGCGCATCAGCTTCTGGCACTGCTCTACATGGACAGTGAGCAGTGGGAGAAGGCGCAGAGAGAGCTTAAGAAATGTCTTGATATCGACAGGAATAATACTCAGACGCTCCGCTATATGAAGGAAGTGGAGACGATGCTTGAGCCGGACGAGAATGTGAAACAGCCCGTCAAGCGCAAGAAGGATGAGTCTGTGCGCTATCAGAGCGACAATGAGATTATCATTCAGCCTATGAATGTCAAGGAGCCCAAGAGCGGCGGTACGGCGACCCTGTTGAATGTGGGAATCGGTCTTATCATCGGACTGGCGGCGTGCTATTTTTTGGTGGTTCCCGCCAGAGTCACGGATGCCAAGAACGAGGCTCAGAAAACCATCACGGAAATCGGAAATCAGTCCGATGCCAAGACGATTAATATTCAGGAGCTGGAGGCGCAGGTGGAAAAGCTGCAGACAGAGAATGATGCCCTGAATCAGGAGCTGGACGGATATGTGGGGACGGACGGAACCCTGCAGACCATAGACAACCTGTTGAAGGCTGCAAGCTCTTATCTGGAGACGCAGGACTTGCAGGCTACAGCCACCAATCTTGAGACGATTGCAGCCAGCGTGAATGTGGAGGAGACCTCGGAGGCGTTTCAGGGATTGTACAATACCCTGCTGAACACTATCGGCCCCGAGCTTGCCGCAAGCTATTACAATGACGGTCTTGCCTCATACCGGAGCGAGGACTTTGCCGCTGCTGTTGAGCAGCTGTCCAAGGCTGTCTACTATGATGCGTCCAATATGGAATCGCTGTATTATCTGGGACAGGCTTACCGGAGAAACGATGACAAGGAGAATGCCATCGCGACCTACAATAAGGTTGTGGAGCTTTTCCCCGGCACGCAGAGCGCAGCCAATGCCCAGAGATATATAGATGAGCTCAGCCAATCTAACGATTAGAGAAATCAGAGAATAAATTACGAAAGAGAAGAATCTGCAGAGAATTGCAGGTTCTTTTTTCGTGTGCAAAAAGCTGATGAAGGAAAAGGAGCAAAACGATGGAAGATTTTCAGATTATCGACAACTGTCTGATGGTGCGGCTCCCGGAGGAGGTGGACCATCACCGCGCGGCGTATATCTGCGAGAATGCAGACCGCTTTATCCTGCAGGACAATGTAGCTCATGTGGTGTTTGACTTTGAGGATACCCGTTTTATGGATTCCTCGGGAATCGGCATCATTATGGGGCGGTACAAAAAGATAGCCTGTTTCGGCGGCAGGGTCTATGCAATCCATGTGGACAGACAGATTCAGAGGATGTTTGCCCTCTCGGGACTCAATAAAATAGTGGAGGTACTGGCATGAAACTACAAACAGAAAATCAGATTCCGACGAATGTGAAAAATGAGATGGAGATTCAATTTGACGCGGTCTCCAGAAATGAGAGCTTTGCGAGAGTGGCGGTTGCAGCCTTTGTGACGCATCTGAACCCCACGCTGGAGGAATTGGCGGATGTCAAAACGGCGGTGTCGGAGGCAGTGACCAATGCCATCATTCACGGATATGAAAATCTCGGCGGATACGCAGGAAACAAGGAGAAATTTTCTGTGGGGCAGGAGGTGCATCCCGGCAAGGTACGGCTAAGCTGTGTGCTTGAGGGAGATGTGCTCCGTATCGAGGTGGAGGATAAGGGAAAGGGTATTGCAGATGTCGAAAAGGCTATGGAACCGCTCTTTACCACGCTTCCGGAATTGGACCGTTCCGGAATGGGATTTGCTTTCATGGAGGCGTTCATGGATGACTTGGAGGTTGAGAGCATCCCGGGGCAGGGAACGCTGGTGCGCATGATGAAAAAAATAGGTTCCACTTCATGGATTGACTGCGAGGAATAGTCTATGGAGGAATTGTCAGTGCTGATGGAACGGTCACAGAGCGGGGATAAAGAGGCAAGAGAGGTGCTGATAGAAAAAAACTTAGGTCTGGTGCATCACATAGTCAGGAGGTTTGCCGGGAGAGGATATGAACTGGAAGATTTGTTCCAGATTGGTGTTATCGGCCTGATGAAGGCGATAGATAAGTTTGATTTGAGTTTAGGATTAAAGTTCTCTACATATGCAGTGCCCATGATTACCGGGGAAATCAAGAGATTTCTGAGGGATGACGGACTGTTGAAGGTATCCCGTACCATCAAGGAAAACGGCGTGAAGGTCCGGGCGGCAAGACAGCGCCTTCAAAGCAGTCTGGGAAGGGAGCCGACCCTGCAGGAAATTCAGGAGGACTCAGGACTTTCCCAAGAGGAGATTGTGCTCGCCATGGAGGCGACGATGGAGGTGGAGTCCATCTATGCGGCGGTGTATCAGGAGGACGGCAGCGAACTGTATCTGGTGGACAGAGTGGCGGGACGCAGCGGGGAGAGCACCGGCAGTCTGGCAGCGGATGCCACGGACTACGAAAAGGAGGAGCTCTTAAATCATATGCTCCTTGCACAGCTTATGGAAGGGCTGGATGAGAGGGAGAGACAGTTGATTCAGCTGCGTTATTTTCAAAACCACACGCAGGTGGAAGTGGCGGGGATTCTCGGCATCAGTCAGGTGCAGGTCAGCCGTCTGGAGAAAAAGATATTGCTGCGCATGAGGCAGAGCATTGCTTAAAAATATATAAAATGTGTAATTTGTCCTTTTTTTTCATTCGTTTTTTTAGTATGATAGGATAGAAAAGGAGAGATGACATGAATATCAATTTAAAGCATAAAGATTCCAATCAAAGTCAGGATTATCAATATCGGGAGGACCGCCTTAACAGTGTGAAAAAAAAGAAAAAGAAAGGGAAATTGCACACTGCATTGATTATTCTGGGTTATCTGGTTGTGCTGACTCTGGTTATGTACGGCGCATCGATGCTCAACACATGGATTACCGACAAGCTGGAGGACAGTGCCAAGCAGATGGCGGTGGCGGCGGGAGCGGAGCTCCTTCCGGAGGACAAAGAGGTGACTCTCACGGAGGCTGAGCTGAATGCCCAGCTGGAGGAGGCAGCCCAGAATGCAGCCAAGGAGGCGTCAGATGAGGCGGAGCAGGCTAAGGAACAGGCGGTGGCAGATGCCAGGGCAGAGATTCTGGACGGTATCCGCGCAGGGCTGGAGACCGGGGATGAGACGATGGTTGAGGTGCTCAGACCCTACTATCCGGATGAGCTTGTGGTGGTGAGCAACGGCAAATTCTGTTTCGTGCCCATCAACCGGGATTTGAAGATGAATACCTATGACGAGGCGAATCTGAATATTCTGGAGAGTGGCGAATATCAATATCTCAACGGGGAACAGGTCGTCTCCCACAAGGGAATTGACGTGTCCAGATTTCAGGGGGACATCGACTGGAAGGCTGTGGCGGAGGATGGCGTGGAGTTCGTGTTTATCCGTGTTGCCAACCGGGGGTACGGCACCGGAAAGCTGGTGGAGGATGAGAAGTTTGAGACCAATATAAAAGGTGCGCTGGCGGCAGGACTCCATGTAGGTGTCTATATATATTCACAGGCTGTCAACGACGAGGAGGTTCTTGAGGAGGCACAGCTCGTGCTGGACAAGGTTGCTCCCTATAATATTGACTGTCCGATTGTCTATGACGTGGAAAAGACCAGCGATGCTTCCGGGCGAATGAATCAGCTTTCTCTGGAGGAGCGCACAAATCTCACACTGCTCTTTTGCCAGACGATAGAGGCGGCAGGATATAAGCCCATGATTTATCATAATGTGGAGATGGGTGCCCTGATGATTGACATCGAGACTCTGGAGGAATATGACAAGTGGCTGGCTTACTACAATGATGATATGTATTATCCGTATGAATACAAAATATGGCAGTACAGTGACAAGGGTACGGTCAATGGAATCAAGGGCAACGTGGATTTGAACATCAGTTTTGATGCTTTTTGGGAGGAGTAGAGGTGAAAAGCAAGATGGATGTCGATGAGATACTAAAGAAAGTGGATGAATATTTTGCGGACAATCAGGGAGCCGAGGCAGAAAAGCTCATGCAGAGTGCCATTGCCGAGGCGGTGTCTCTGGAGGATGACGAGAGCCTGCTCCATCTGTTGAATGAATTGCTGGGGTATTATCGTGAGACGAGTCAGGTGGAAAATTCCTATGCCATTGCCGCGCAGTGTATCAGCCTGGCGCAGCGCATGGGACTGGAGAATACCATCCCCTATGCCACGACCCTGCTGAACGTAGCCAACGCCTACAGAGCCGGGGGACGGCTGGACGATTCTCTGAAACTGTATCTGCAGGTGAGGGAGATTTATGATGCTCAGCTGGCACCGGACAGTGTGCTGGCGGCAAGTCTGGAAAACAATATCAGTCTTTTGTATCAGGAGATGGGGCGGTTTGCGGATGCGAAGCAAAGTTTGTTAAAGGCGCTGCATATCGTGGAACAAAAAGAGGGAGTGGATTTTGAAATCGCGGTGACGCACGCCAACCTTGCCACGAGCTGCCTGAATATCGGGGAGAGTGAGGAGGCGCGCAGCTACGCTGAGACATCCGTGCGGGAGTTTGAGGCGATGGGACTGGAGGATGCCCACTATGGAGCGGCACTCTCCGCGCTTGGAACCTATTACTACCAGAAAAAAGATTTTGCCCGGGCAAAACAGCTCTTTGAGCGGGCTATGAATATCATGGAGCGCAATCTGGGGCGGAATGAGTTTTATGAGAGATTGCGTGAGAACGTGAAGGCCTGCGAAAATGCCGCAGGCGGAGATGAACGTCAGGAGAGCAGCCGTACAGAAGGAATGAGCGGTATGGAATTGTGCCGTGCCTTTTATGAGGAATGCGGTCGGCGCATGATAGCGGAGAAGTTCCCTGCATATGAGAGCAGGATTGCCATTGGGCTGATTGGCAGGGGTTCAGATTGCTTTGGCTATGACGATACCCTGTCCAGAGACCATGACTGGGGACCGGAATTTTGTATGTGGGTCACGGAAAAAACCTTTGCCGAAATCGGCGAGGAGCTGATGCAGGCATATGAGGAGCTGCCGGAGGAATTTCGCGGATACAGGCGTGTGCCGGGGCTGCAGAAACGGGGCAGACGCGGAGTGTTCACCATTGCAGGATTTTTTGAAAAGCTGGTGGATGCGCCGGACTACGACCATGTGAACTGGCAGCAGGTGCCGGATTATGCGCTGGCAACTGTGGCGAACGGTATGATTTTCAGGGATGACGAGGGATTTTTCACTGAGGAGCGCAATCAGTTCCTTCAGGGATACCCGGAGGGAGTGCGTTATCTGAGGATGGCGGACAGCGCAGCCAGATTTTCTCAGGCGGGTCAGTACAATTTCAAACGTGTGCTGCAGCGCGGGGATAAGGTTACAGCACAGGTGATGCTGGCGGACAGCATACGCGAGGCGATGAAACTTCAGCACTATATCGAAGGCAAATATCCGCCTCATGACAAGTGGCTGTTTCGCAGCCTACAGGAGACGGAGAGCGGACGAACCCTGGCGGAGCTGCTGCGGCAGCTAAACAGCGTTGTGGGTAAGACGGAGGATGAGGCGGCAGCTCTGGAAACCGTGGAGTCCATAGGTGCTTTCTTTGCGGACGAACTCTATAGGCGGAGTTTCATCAGCGATTCCGACAGCTATCTGGATGCCCACAGTCAGGAGCTCTCAAAAAAAGCTGCATTTGCGGCTTGCAGCGATGAACGGCTGGTGGATTGGATTGCGGAGGTGGAGTTTGCAGCCTTTGACAAGGTCAAAAACGTGGGCGGACGAGCCAGCTGCCAGAATGACTGGGCGACTTTTTCCATTATGCGCAAGAGCCAGTATGCGACCTGGAACCGCGATATGCTGATACAGTATTTATATGATTTCACCACGGAATTTGAGCGCGGGCATAATCTCATCGAGGAAAAATACGGCAGGATGATGGAGAGTACGGCTCCTGCGGAGTATGAGTCCATGAAGGAGCGTTTCCCGGTGATTACGCCGGAGAAAAAGGCTATTATAGAGCAGATTGTGCAGCTGCAGGTGGGATGGATGGAGGAGTTTGCCAATCGATATCCCGCTCTCGCGGACAATGCACGCAGCGTCCATACCAGCGAGGACAATATCGGGAACACATCCTACGAGACATATCTGAGAGGGGAAATCAGTACGTATTCTGATAAAATGCTGGAGCTCTATGGAAGATATGTGGTGGAATATGCGCAGAACGAGAAAAACCTCGCCTATGACATCATGACCAACAGCGTTCTGCTTTACGGTTATGAAGGCTTGGAGCAGGCGGAGCGTTTTCTGGAGAGATAAGTATATTTTTTTTGAAAATACAAAAGCTAATCCCGTATCTGATTTGAAATGTGGATGCTATCTGAGTCCATCTTGAATTCAGGAAATTCAGAAAGGGGATTAGCAAAATGGATGTGAACGGACTTCCTATCGAAGGATTTCAGTCAATCAATTTAACTGCGGGACTGGGGGCTGCGCCGCCCTTGTCGGCGGTTCTCGAGGAGCCGGGAAAGGATGCTGACAAGGAAAGGTTTCCGGAGACGTCGGAGCTTACCGAGGCGGAGAAGGAGCAAATTATCCTGGACCGTAAAGCGGAGGCATTCGGCAGAGAGAATTAACTCCAGCCTCCGTCCAGAGTGATAATCTGTCCTGTCAGATAGGAGGGCCCCTGAGTGAGCTGGTACACGAGCTGTGCAACTTCCTCCGGCTGTCCCAGCCTGTCTGCGGGAATCTCATTTTTCAAGGCATTCATATCTTCCTCCGAGAAACAGGCGTTCATGGCAGTGTCGATGACACCGCACGCGACAGCATTTACTTGGATGCCGCTGGGCGCAAGTTCCTTGGCGAGTGCTTTGGTGAAGGCGTTCATGCCGCCCTTGGAGGCGGAGTAAGCCACCTCCATGGATGCGCCTGCGTTGCCCCAGACGGAGGAGATGTTGATGATATGACCGGCGTGCTCCTGCAGCATGAGGGGGATTGCGGCTCTCGCCGTGTAAAAGCAGCTGTCCAGATTTACGCCCATCACCCGATGCCACTGCTCGGCTGTCATATCCGATAACAGTCCGATATGAGAGATGCCGGCGTTATTCACCAGCACATCGAGATGCCGGATTTGGGAAAAAATTTGTTTCACATCAGCTTCAAGGCTCATGTCCGCCTGCAGGGCGCTGCAGCAGATACCGTGCTCGGCGGCCAGCTCATCGGCAAGCAGCTTTAAGGCGTCTATACTCTGGTCACAGGTCAGGATGAGACGGTATCCGTTTGCCGCGAAAATCCGGGCGATGGCGGCTCCGATACCCCGGGATGCCCCGGTTATGAGAGCAGTCCTTCCTGTGCTCTTATTTGAGCTCTTATATGAGCTTGTACTTGTGCTCATTATGGAAATACCTCCTGTCTGAAAGGTCTTATTTATCAGCGTTCAACACTCAACTTGATTTTAACATGAGCATTCTTGATTTTCCACTATAAAACTGATACACTGGACTTATATTTTGTAAAAAAAGCCGTGTTGGCGGCTGCAAGGAGTATAAATATATGTACGATTTGATTATCATTGGTTCCGGCCCTGCAGGGCTGTCCGCTGCGGTTTATGGAGTTCGGGCAGGTTTAAATCTCATAGTTATCGAGCAGAATCCCATGAGCGGCGGTCAGGTTTTGAATACCTATGAGGTGGACAATTATCTTGGACTGCCCGGAATCAGCGGGTTTGACATGGGACAGGCCTTCAGGGCTCACGCGGAGCGTCTTGGGGTGGTCTTTGTGGAGGCGAGGGTAAAGGAAATCGTCGACAATGGGGAATTTAAGACAGTCCGCACCCGGAGGGAAGATTATGAAACAAGAGCCGTGATTGTGGCAGCCGGTGCGCAGCATGCTCATCTGGGTGTGCCGGGCGAGGAGGAATTTGCGGGCATGGGTGTTTCCTACTGTGCCACCTGTGACGGCGCTTTCTTCAAAGGGCGAACCGTTGCCGTGGTGGGCGGGGGAGATGTGGCTCTGGAGGATGCCATATATCTGGCGCGCACCTGCGAGAAGATCTATTTGATTCACCGCCGCGATGAGCTGAGGGGTGCGGTGGTACTTCAGGAGGAGCTGAAGGCGCTGCCCAATGTGGAAATCCTC
>CAZUAP010000069.1:0-11276 GCA_964617975.1 uncultured Acetatifactor sp.
TGAATCTATAGGTGTTGTTACAAAAGTTTCTTGGAGGAAGTATTTTACATGAGATTGCGCAATATCACCGGCTCCAGGGAAGTGATTGCCGGGAGTCCGTTTGTAGTGCCGGAGGACGAGCTTTTTAATTGTCCGGGAACATGGCATGATATATTTCAAAATAACCATCCCATCCGCATTGAGATAGGTATGGGAAAGGGCAGATTTATCCATACTATGGCTAAGGAGCATCCTGAGGTTAATTATGTCGGCATAGAGAAGTATTCCAGCGTATTGCTGCGCGCCATTCAAAAAATGGAGGAGGACGAGCTGCCGAATCTGAAATTTATCCGTATGGACGCGGAGGACATCGCCAAGGTGTTTGCACCCGGGGAGGTAGACCGGATTTATCTGAATTTTTCTGACCCTTGGCCCAAGGACAGGCACGCCAAAAGGCGTCTGCCCTCCAGAGAATTTCTGGCGCGCTATGACGTGATTCTGAAGAAGGATGGTCTGCTGGAGTTTAAGACGGACAACCGTGCCCTGTTTGATTTTGCGGTGGAGGAGCTGGAACCCGCCGGGTGGCACGCGGAGGCCGTGACCTACGATTTGCACCGGGATGCAAAGCTCATGGAAGGCAATGTGATGACGGAGTATGAGGAGAAATTTTCCGCCATGGGCAATCCCATCTGCAAATATATTATATGCAGATAAATGTTGTTATAGAACGAATGGATGTATTACGTAATTTTGAAGGAGGTAGCAGTATGGAGTACACATTTACAACGGCAAATTTTGAGGCGGAGGTTTTGAACTCGGAGCTTCCAGTGTTGGTAGATTTCTACGCGGACTGGTGCGGTCCCTGCAAAATGATGGCACCCATCGTGGAGAAAATTGCGGAGGATTACGAGGGAAGACTCAAGGTGGGCAAGTGCAATATTGACGAGAATATGCCGCTGGTGCAGAAGTACCGCGTGGCGAGCATCCCCACTTTTGTTATCTTTCAGGGCGGACAGCCGGCGGCTTCCTATCTGGGTGCCATGTCGGCAGATGATTTGTGCGACAAAATTGACGCGAATATTTGATTGCATACATTTCATATATTAGATATAATGATGCTATAAAATCGTTCTACGGACTATAATAAAAGAGAGCAGGATAAGCAATGAATGATGAGATAAAGCAGGGTCTTAACGAGGAGTCTATGGATGCGGAGAGTGTGATAGAGGCGGAGAAGGCTGCACGCCGGACGCTGGAGGAGGCAAGAGAGGCTGAGATTAAGGCATACCAGAATATGGGATATGCGGCAATCACACAGCGTCAGAGAGGTGTGCTGGAACTTGCAGGGCTGGAGAAACAGCCCTCCCTCAACCGGGCACAGATGGACCGGAAGTGCAGGCTGCTGCTGGAGAGTTATTACCTCCCCCATATTTTAAAGGATGGATATACAGTCAAGCTGGATGAGGAATTTACCCGGTTTGAGGAGCCGGAGAGGGATTATATTGAAGCTGCCTTCACCGACCCCTCGGGGAGGGAGAGGCGTGTCGGCTATAACTATAAGGTCGATGAAGACGGGTCGAACTTAATTCTTTTCGAGAAAACCTTTCAAAATCTGATTATTAAGCCCGGAGACCCTGAAAAGTATGTGGTCTATGAGGAGGATGGTGTGACGGAGCGGGAGACCATCTCCATGGAGGAGCTGGAGCAAAGGCTTGCGGACGGCAGGGTTGTCAAGGTGGACAATGAATATTTTCAGAAATTCACCGGCATAGACGGTGAACCGCTTCCGGGCAAGACGACGCCCATTGTGGAGGAGGAAGATAACGGTCGTGTCAAGACCATCATCGGCAACAATGAGCAGGAGAAATATTCTTTTGACAAGGATGGCAGACTGGTGAGGGCGACTACGAATGACGTGACCACCATCACCACGGAGGTTCGGAAAATTGCCAGCAACGGCCCTGTGTTTAGCAGTGCCGATGAGGCGAGAGCCGCTGCGGAGAGAGAGCTGCAGGAGGGCGAGGTCAACCTTCAGGTGGACGTGTCCATGGAGGGAACCACCATTGCTGATTTTGATTTCCTGCCTGCGTTTGTCACGAGTATTGAGTTGAAAGGCCTTTCCAAGAAAATGGGAAAGGGCGTTGAGGGATATGACCCCAACGAGAGTGATGAGGAAAATCTGCGCAGACAGCTTGCAGTGCCTATCCAGCAGTATCTTGAGGAAAAGGGATATCATGTCATTGGCGTTACCTGCGAGAATCTTGAGGCGGATGTCAAGGAAAACGTAGGCTGGATGAACACCATCCGCGTTTATCAGATGACTGGCGGCACGGTTTCCGTGACCTATATCAAAAAGACGGAGGCTGTGGTCACCCTCAAACAGGGATTTCTGGGCAGGGGACAGAATAATGATTCTTCGGCTGTTCTGGCACAGCTGCCGGAGGGGAGTGAGCTGCTCAATCCGCAGGACATCGATTGGAAAAGCTCTAAGCCGACGGTTTATTATTTCATGCGCGGAAAAGTCAGAGGGTCAGCCTCTGCGACAACGATTGTCGCGGCGGATGATATGGCGGCAGAGAATGCTATCGTGGAGGCACAAAAGATTGCCATCCGAGGATTAAACGGAGGAATTCCCTCCGGTCTCCGTGAGGCGATTGCAGCAACGGGTGCTGTAGCAACGGTAGCGAATGTACGTGCCAGACTCGAATCACCGACGCCGACTAAGGCAGATATGCGCCTGACCCATGAGAGCGCGAGATATTCCTACAGCGGCACCTGTGACCGCCCGGTCAGCACGGTTTCCAATCAGCTGGTAGCTGTGACCACATGGAACGGTGAAAAACTGAGCTATGTGGAGGCTACGGAGCCTGTCGTTGACAAAGGAATCCCCACCGATGACAATTATGACAGATATGTCAATGAGGGGGATGAGCTTGGAATCCTTCTCTTTGAGAAGTCCGACAGAGGACTACGCAGATACATAGACGATGTGAGAGAGGCCCGCATTTTTGCTAAGCGTGCCCGGGGTGCTTTCGAGAAGGCGAGGGAGGAGCTGCGCGAGGCGCAGGAGGAATTTGACAGACTTTACGAGATGCGCAAGAGCCTGTTCAACATATCCGAGGAAGAAATGCTGGTGGCTGAGACGCTTGTGACACCCGTGTCGGAAGTTCCCGAACCAGTGGAAGCGGAAACAGAAGTTGAGGTAGTGGAGCCGGTACAGTCGGACGCAGCGGAAACGCAGGCAGAAGTTGAGTTAGATGAAATAGAAACATCCGATGCGGAGGAATCTATTGTAGAGCCAGCCGAGACGATAGAATCAGAGGAACCGTTGGCTGCGGCAGTTGAGGTAGTGGAGCCGGTACAGTTGGACGTAGCGGAAACGCAGGCAGAAGTTGAGGTAGATGAAATAGAAACATCTGATGCAGAGGAATCTATTGTAGAGCCAGCCGAGACGATAGAATCGGAGGAACCGCTGGCAGCGGAAACAGTGGAATCAGAACAGCCGATGGCAGGCAAGGTCAACTTAGAGTCCGAGGAGGACGTCGAGGCGGCTTGGGCGAAACTGCTTCAGGGAATGTAAAAAAATGCGGATTCTCGCGGGATGAAACCCCCGGGAATCCGCTTTTGCTGTATAGAGAATCCTGTCTTAATTTTCTTTCTTGTTTTTCAACGCCGCAGCCACAAACCCCTTGAACAGAGGGTGAGGTCTGTTGGGGCGGGACTTTAATTCGGGATGTCCCTGAGTAGCCACATAGAAGGGATGTTCCGTGAGCTCGCACATCTCAATGATACGTCCGTCGGGGGAGGTGCCGGAGAGGCGTAAGCCCTTCTCGGTCAGTGCAGTCCGGAAATCATTGTTCACCTCGTAGCGGTGGCGGTGTCTCTCGTGGATGGTCTCTTCGCCGTAGAGCTCATAGGCGCGGGATGACTTGTCGAGCACACAAGGGTAGGCGCCGAGTCTCAATGTGCCGCCGATGTCCTCCACGCCGTTTTGATCCGGCATCAGGGCAATCACCGGATGCGTGGTTGCGGGGTCCAGTTCAACGCTGTTGGCATCGTTGTAGCCCACGACATTGCGGGCGTATTCCACGATGGTAAGCTGCATACCAAGGCAAAGCCCAAGGAAGGGAATGCTGTGGGTGCGCGCATAGTTGATGGCATGAATCATGCCGTCGATGCCCCGGGAGCCGAATCCGCCGGGCACCAGAATGCCGTTGCAGTCTCCTAGAAGTTCCTCCACATTTTCGGGAGTCACCGTCTCGGAGTTAATCCATTTGATGTTGACGGTGGTGTGGTTGGTGATGCCGCCGTGCTTTAACGCTTCCACCACGCTGATGTAGGCATCGTGGAGAGCCACATATTTTCCTACCAGAGCAATCGTCACGTCGTCGGTGGGATGCTTTAAATCATTTACCATGCTCTCCCAGTCTTTCAAGTCGGGCTCCGGGCATTCCAGATGGAGACATTCACACGCCGCCTGAGCTAGGTGCTCTTTTTCCATGGCGAGAGGTGCCTCGTAGAGATATTCCACATCCAGATTCTGGAGCACGTGGCTGCTGGGCACATTGCAGAACAGGGCAATCTTGTCCTTGATGCTTGTATCCAGAGGGTGCTCGCTGCGGCAGACGATAATGTCCGGCTGCAGTCCCATTCCCTGCAAATCCTTGACGCTTGCCTGAGTGGGCTTGGTTTTCAGCTCCTCGGAGGCCTGCAGGTAAGGAATCAGGGTGACATGAATCAAAATGGCGTTCTCGTGCCCCACCTCATGCTGGAACTGTCGAATGGATTCCAAAAAGGGCTGGCTCTCGATATCACCTACCGTGCCGCCCACCTCGATGATGGCGATGCGCATATCGGAGTCGGTAAAATTGCGGTAGAAACGGCTCTTAATCTCGTTTGTGATATGGGGGATGACCTGCACGGTACCGCCGCCGTAGTCACCTCTGCGCTCCTTCTGGAGTACAGACCAGTATACCTTGCCGGTGGTCACGTTGGAATTTTTGTCCAGACTCTCATCAATGAACCGCTCATAATGTCCCAAATCCAGGTCTGTCTCGGCTCCGTCGTCCGTCACGAACACCTCGCCGTGCTGTATGGGATTCATGGTGCCGGGGTCAATGTTGATATAAGGGTCAAATTTCTGCATGGTGACCTTATATCCTCTGGCCTTTAAAAGCCGTCCCAGCGATGCCGCAGTGATGCCCTTTCCCAGACCGGAAACCACGCCGCCAGTTACAAATACATATTTTACCATAATTCCTCCTTCACCAAAAAAGAGCAAAGTCCCCCATAATGGGAGCGCCTTTGCTCTGAGTTTTACTGTATCTTTCCGATTTCCACCTTATCATCTTACCACAGATAAGGAAAATGTCAATAAATTAAGAGTGCAGCTTGCTGAATCAAATCAGCAGTGGTACAGTTTCTGCGTCTGGTAATCCGGCTCGCAGGTCAGATTGACGCCCAGCTTCCGGAATACATTTTTGTCGACCTGAGACAGGATGACGCTGGAATGTACCTCGGAGTTCTTCAAATTTTGCAGCTGTTCCATGGCGCGCCTTGCCTTTTCGTCCGTGGCTGCGCAGATGGAGAGGGCGATGAGCACCTCGTCTGTGTGCAGGCGGGGATTCTTGTTGCGCAGATGCGACACCTTCAAATCCTGAATGGGCTCAATGATGGTGGGGGAAATCAACTGCACATCATCCTCGATGCCTGCCAGGGTTTTCAGGGCATTCAAAAGCATGGCGGAAGAAGCGCCCAAAAGCTCACTGGTCTTGCCGGTGATGATACGACCGTCGGGGAGCTCAATGGCAGTGGCAGGTTCGCCGGTGACGGCAGCCTTTGCCTTGGCGGCGCCGATGACAGGCCTGTCCTCTGTGGTGATGCCTGCCTGCTGCATCAGCAATTCTATCTTCATCAGTTGTTCATCGTCCGCGTTGCCCTGACGTTTCTGGCAGAGGGTGTTGTAGTATCTGCGGATAATCTCCTGCTTGGACGCCTGCTGTACCACCTCGTCATCCACAATGCCGTAGCCCGCCATATTGACACCCATGTCAGTAGGAGATTTGTAGGGGCATTCCCCCATAATTTTCTCAAACATGGCGCGGAGAACCGGGAACACTTCCACATCGCGGTTGTAATTGATGGTGGTTTCGTTGTACGCCTCCAGATGGAAGGGGTCTATCATATTTACATCGTTCAAATCCGCCGTGGCAGCCTCATAGGCGAGGTTCACAGGGTGTTTCAGGGGGATATTCCAGATGGGGAAAGTCTCGTATTTGGCATATCCCGCGGTGATGCCGCGCTTGTACTCATGGTAGAGCTGGGAGAGACAGGTCGCCATCTTGCCGCTGCCGGGTCCGGGGGCAGTGATGACCACGAGGGAACGGCTGGTTTCTATATACTCGTTCTTGCCGTAGCCTTCGTCGCTGACAATCAGGGGAATGTTGTAGGGGTATCCGGCGATGGGGTAATGCCGATACACCTTCATGCCCAGAGACTCCAGCTTTTTCTGGTAGGTGACCGCGCTGGGCTGCCCTGCAAACTGAGTCAGACAAACACTTCCCACATAGAGACCGTAGCCTCTGAAAGCGTCAATCAGGCGCAGCACGTCCAAATCATAGGTGATGCCCAAATCGGAGCGCACCTTATTTTTCTCAATGTCTGCGGCGTTGATGACAATGACAATCTCAGCCTGATCCTTGAGCTGAGCCAGCATATTAATTTTGCTGTCGGGTTTGAAACCGGGCAGAACCCGGGATGCATGGTAATCGTCAAAGAGCTTACCGCCGAATTCCAGATAGAGCTTGCCGCCGAAAGCTGCGATTCTCTCCTTAATTTTCTCAGACTGCATTCTGAGATATTTATCGTTATCAAAGCCTGTTTTTTCCATAAATTCCTCCGCGAAAACTGTACATAAACTGTGTAGAAACACTATATCTCATCATACCTAAATTTTTATTTGAAATCAATGGGAAATACGGAATAATTTAATATTTCTTTTATTGATTTATGGAGAAACTGTCATTATAATGTAACATATCGGCTTATAACCGGGAAATGGAGTAACTATGGATAATCGACAGATGAATCAGAATAACAACAGAGGCAATCAGCCACCCAAAAAACCGAGTATCGGCGTACTGATTGCCGCTATGCTCAGTTCACTTGTGCTGGTTATGATTTTGTCCACGCTGCTTTTTGGCACAGGCAGTCAGGAGGAGCAGGAATATACGAAATTCCTTCAGGATTTGAAGGACGACAAGGTGGAATCCGTGCTGGTCAACTATGAGAAGTCTCTCATAGAGGTTACGCTCAAGTACGATGCGAGCACGCAGAGCCAAAAGATGGACCCGTTCACCAATGCATTTCTGACGCGTTACGGCAGCCAGATTACGATGAAGGGCGAGAGCTACACCACCCGCATGATGGAGGATATGACTACACTGACCGCCAGACTGGAGGAGAAGGGGATTGATGCCCAGCGCGTGGTGTCTGACAGCCGCTGGTCGGATATCTTTTTGACCATTGTGCTTCCGCTGGTTCTGGTATGGCTTCTGATGGGATTTATGTTCCGCAAGATGAACGGTTCGGGAGGTCCTCTGGGTGTCGGAAAGTCCAACGCCAAGGTCTATGTGCAGAAGGAAACCGGCGTGACCTTTAAGGATGTAGCGGGAGAGGATGAGGCGAAGGAGTCTCTGGTGGAGGTCGTGGACTTTCTGCATGACCCCGGAAAATATACAAAAATCGGTGCGAAACTGCCCAAGGGTGCCCTTCTTGTGGGCCCTCCCGGAACAGGTAAGACGCTGCTTGCAAAAGCGGTGGCAGGTGAGGCGAAGGTTCCTTTCTTCTCTCTGACGGGTTCCGATTTTATTGAAATGTATGTGGGTGTGGGTGCCAGCCGTGTGCGTGACCTGTTCAAGGAAGCCACCAAGAATGCACCCTGCATTGTGTTTATTGATGAGATTGATGCCATCGGGCGCAGCCGTGATTCCAAGTACGGCGGCGGAAATGAGGAGCGGGAGCAGACTTTGAACCAGCTTCTCTCAGAGATGGATGGTTTCGACAGCTCCAAGGGTATCCTGGTTCTGGGTGCGACCAATCGTCCGGAGATTCTGGACAAGGCGCTGCTGCGTCCCGGGCGTTTCGACAGGCGTATCATTGTGGACAAGCCGGATTTAAAGGGACGTGTGGAAATCCTGAAGGTGCACTCCAAGGATGTGAAGATGGACGAGACGGTGGATTTGGAGGCAATCGCGCTGGCTACCAGCGGTGCGGTGGGTTCCGACCTCGCCAACATGATTAACGAGGCGGCAATCAATGCCGTCAAGGAAAAGAGAGAATTTGTCAACCAGCAGGATTTGTTCAGCGCAGTGGAGGTTGTGCTGGTGGGTAAGGAGAAGAAAGACCGCATCATGAGCAAGGAGGAGCGCAGGATTGTCTCCTATCACGAGGTCGGTCATGCCTTAATCAGCGCATTGCAGAAAAACTCCGAGCCGGTGCAGAAGATTACCATTGTTCCCAGAACTATGGGCGCTCTGGGATATGTGATGCAGGTGCCTGAGGAGGAGAAGTATCTGAACACAGAGGCGGAGCTCAGGGATATGCTGGTCGGTCTGGTCGGCGGGCGCGCTGCGGAGGAAATTGTGTTTGACACGGTGACTACCGGCGCAGCAAATGATATTGAGCGCGCAACCACCATCGCCAGAAATATGGTGGTACGCTACGGTATGAGTAAGAAGTTCGGACTGGTGAGTCTGGCGACGATAGAGAGCCAATATCTGGAGGGACGGACTGCGTTGAACTGCAGTGATGAGACCGCGGCGGAGATTGATGCCGAGGTGGTAGCCATCCTCAAGGAGAGTTACGACAAGGCGTTGGAAATGCTTCGTGAAAACCGCGATGTGATGGACAAGCTGGCAGCCTTCCTGATTGAGAAGGAGACCATCTCCGGCAAGGAGTTTATGAAGATTTTCCGCGAGGAAAAGGGGATTCCCGAGCCGGAGGAGAAACCGAAGGACGATGCAGAGGAAAAGGTGCAGGACACTGAGCAGAAGGAGGACGTGACGGATTCCGCTCTGCCTGCAGAGGAAAGTCCGGAGGTGAAGGAAACTTCAGGTGAAACTGCACAGGCTCAAGAGAGCTCGTCTGCGGAAGTGAAGGATGACCACGAGAGAGGACTATTTTCCAACGGCAGAATAGACTGAGCAGGGGATTGAACAGGATGTTCAACATAGAGGAAGAATTAAAAAAGCTCCCGAACAAGCCGGGAGTCTATATCATGCGTGACCAGAGGGATACCATTTTGTATGTGGGCAAGGCGATTAACCTGCACAACCGTGTGCGCTCCTATTTTCGGGAGAACATCGGCAGGGGACCGGCAATCGACAAGATGGTCTCCCTCATTGCGCGTTTTGAGTATATTGTCACGGACTCTGAGCTGGAGGCGTTGGTGCTGGAGAACAATCTCATCAAGGAAAATTCTCCCAAGTATAATACGCTTTTGAAGGATGACAAAACCTATCCCTACATTAAGGTGACGATGGGGGAGGATTTCCCGCGCATCTTATTTTCCCGCACCATGAAGAAGGACAAGTCGAAGTATTTCGGACCCTACACCAGTGCGGGGGCAGTGAAAGATACCATAGAGCTTTTGAACAAGTTGTTTTCGCTCAGAACCTGCAACCGCGTTCTGCCAAGAGATATCGGGATGGACAGACCGTGTCTGAATTATCATATCAAGCAGTGCCTTGCCCCCTGTCAGGGGAATGTGAGCAAGGAGGAATACAGAGAGCAGGTGGAGGGAGCCCTCTCTTTTTTGAATGGCAATTACAGTCCGATTTTGAAGGATTTGGAGAATAAAATGAAGGCGGCAGCGGAGAAGATGGAGTTCGAGGAAGCCGCCAGATACCGTGATTTGTACAACAGTGTAAAGTCCGTCGCCCAGAAACAGAAGATTACTGACAGTACCGGGGAGGATAAGGATATCATCGCACTGTATCAGGATGAGAGGGAAGCGGTGGTTCAGGTATTCTTTGTCAGGGATGGAAAGCTGATTGGCAGGGAACACTATTATATGACGAATGTGTCGCAAAACGATAAGCCCGGGATACTTGAGGAATTTGTGAAACAGTTTTATGCGGGGACACCCTTCATTCCCAAGGAGTTGATGCTCCAGTATGAGATAGAGGACAGGGAGCTCATCGAGAAGTGGCTTTCGGAGCGCAAGGGTGCCCGCGTCTATCTGAGAAATCCGAAGATTGGCAGCAAGGAGAAACTTGTGGATTTGGCGGCGCAGAATGCCAAGCTGATTCTCAGTCAGGACAGGGAACGTCTGAAACGTGAGGAGGGGCGCACCATCGGTGCGGTGAAGGAGATTTCCAATCTGCTGGGACTGCCGCAGCTTGAGCGCATGGAGGCTTTTGATATCTCCAACACCAACGGCTTTGAAAATGTGGGCTCCATGGTGGTCTACGAAAAGGGCAGACCTAAGCGCAGCGATTACCGCAAATTCCGCATCAGGAGTGTGACGGGGCCGGATGATTACGCCTGCATGAAGGAGGTTCTGACCCGCCGATTCGTCCACGGCATGGAGGAGAGCAGAGAGTTTCAGGAGAAGGAGCTGGAAAAGGAATACGGCAGTTTTACAAAATTTCCGGATTTGCTGCTCATGGACGGCGGCAGAGGGCAGGTGAATATCGCTCTGGAGGTGCTGGATGAGCTGCATATCCATATTCCGGTTTGCGGCATGGTGAAAGATGACAACCACCGCACCAGAGGCTTATATTTCAACAATGTGGAGCTTCCTATCGACACCCACTCGGAGGGGTTCAAGCTGATTACCCGCATTCAGGACGAGGCGCATAGATTTGCAATCGAATACCACCGTTCCCTGCGGAGCAAGGCACAGGTGAAATCGGTGCTGGATGATATCCCCGGCGTGGGTCCCGCCCGAAGAAAAGCGCTGATGCGCCACTTCAAATCCATTGAGGAGATTAAGGCTGCCTCGGCGGATGAGCTTGCGGAGCTCCCGGAGATGAACCGCGCCTGTGCAGAGTCTATCGTGGAGTTTTTCAGGGCGCAGTCTGAGGCAAAACATGGGCAACAGGAATTGACTTCACAGATGAATCCGGCTGTGATACAATTAAGGAAATCATAGATAATTGCGAGAGTGTGCCTGTGTTGGATATATACAAACTGCACAATTGCGGGAGTTATAAATAACACTTTTGCAATTAAGTTTCAAAATTCAGAGAAATCAGGAAGGCAGGAGAATATGGCAAGTGTAAGTTTGACCAGCG
>CAZUAP010000070.1:0-11263 GCA_964617975.1 uncultured Acetatifactor sp.
GCTATCGCTGCGTGTTCAAGAACCCGCCGCCAAAGGATGCGGTTCCCACCTGCAAACAGGCAGGAGTCATCGGCGCCATGGGCGGTGTCATCGGAAGCCTTCAGGCAATGGAGGCGGTCAAGTATATCATCGGACAGGGAGAACTGCTGACAGGAAAACTTTTGACCTACGATGCGCTGAAGATGGAATTCCATACCATCAAGCTGCCTAGAAATAACGACTGTGCTGTCTGCGGTGAGCACCCCACAATTACGGAGCTCATCGACTACGAACAGGCAGAGTGCGATATGAAATAACCACAGTTCACCCGTACGCGCTCCCTAGCGCAGGCTTATGCTTACATAAGAGCCTGCGCTGGAGAGTGCGTACGGAGGGAGCGCCATCTCATGAGCAAAAGTAGCTGCGAAGATAGGAGAGTTTATTATGGGTATCGTGCTGAAATTAAAGAAGAGCGACTATGAGACAATGCTGGCCCATTGCAGACAGGGCTTGCCCAACGAATCCTGCGGATTGCTTGCCGGAACCGTGGAGGGGGAAGTGAAAACAGTTACAAAGGTGTATCTTCTGACCAACATCGATGCCAGCAATGAGCATTTTTCCATGGATCCCAGAGAGCAGCTTGCGGCATTGAAGGATGCCAGAGCCAACGGATTTGGGATTATCGGCAATTTTCATTCCCACCCGGAATCCCCGTCACGACCCTCCGAGGAGGATAAGAGGCTGGCATACGATTCGACGATTGAATATCTGATTCTCTCGTTGATGGAGGAGACTCCGGTACTGAAAGCATTTGGAATCGATTCGGACAAAAATGTCACAATACATGACATTGAGTATGTGTGATTGCATTCCGTACTTTCGGCTGACGGAATAAAGGAAGGTCTGAGGGATATGAAAATTTCAACAAAGGGAAGATATGCTTTGATATTGATGCTGGATCTGGCGGTCTATAACACCGGCGAACCGGTGCGGCTCAAGGATGTGGCAAAGCGTCAACAGATATCTGAGAAGTATTTGGAACAGATTATCTCCATTTTGAACAAGGCAGGATTTGTGAGGAGCATTCGCGGTCCTCAAGGGGGATATATGCTCAAGGATGCTCCGGAGAATTATACGGTGGGGATGATTTTGCGCCAGACGGAAGGA
Source organism: uncultured Acetatifactor sp. (assembly GCA_964617975.1). Classification (GTDB taxonomy): domain Bacteria; phylum Bacillota; class Clostridia; order Lachnospirales; family Lachnospiraceae; genus Acetatifactor. The sequence continues at coordinate 1,147 of CAZUAP010000070.1, forward strand.
AGCCTTTCTCTGGTGAGCTATGACGGCGCTGATAGCGTGGAGCGGGAGTCAGTGCTCGTCAGACTGTGGACGCAGCTGGAGGAGGCTATCGACAGTGTTGTGGACAATATTACACTGAAGGATATGGTGGAATGGCATACGGACAAGGCAAATGATTACGTCATATAATGCGAGGAGGGGGTCTTGTGTCAATCAAGAAAATTGCGGAAAAGACCGGAGTTTCTCCGGCTACCGTTTCCAGAGTCCTGAATAATCCCGGATATCATTGTTCTGTGCCGGGGCTTCGGGATAAAATCTGGAAGGCTGCCATGGAGTTGAATTATGCACCAAACGAAGCCGCAAGAAATCTGAAGATGGGGACTTCCTCCGGCGAAGGACGAACCTATTATATCAATGTTTTGATGACCCGCATGGATGTTGCCCAGTCGGATCCTTTTTTTACGGAACTTTTACATATCATCGAAAGCGAGATACATAAAAATATGTGTATTCTCTCCAAGGTGTGGTATATGTCGCTGTTTTCGGATGAACGGCAAAGCAGAAAAGGCAACTTGGATAAAATTATTGATGAGATGTATGAGGAGACGGAGGGAAAGTGCGACGGGCTGATTATCATCGGAAAGTGCACCAGAGAAGCTCTGAAGAAGCTGAATGCCCGATATAAAAGCATCGTGTCCATCAACAGAAACTCCACGAACTATGAGGTGGATGAGGTGCTGTGCGACGGCGAAAAAATTGCCTCTCTGGCAATAGAGCATCTGATTAAGCTGGGACACAGGAACATCGGGTATGTGGGAAACTGCCATAACGAGGCGAGATATAACGGATATGTCAATACCCTGCGGAAGCATGATATCGATATTGTCCCGGAATATATCGTGGAGACCAGACAGACGGAATCGGATGGATATGAAGCCATGCAGCGTTTTCTGCAGTCCGATGATTATCCCACAGGAATCTATTGTGCCAATGATATCACGGCGGTGGGAATGCTGAAATGCCTGAACAAATTCAAGCACAGGTATTATACGCCGTCCATCATTGCCAGTGACGACATTGAGGAGGCGCAGAATACGAATCCCATGCTGACGACTGTGAGGCTCCCCAAGGACGAGATGGGGAAATTTGCCATGTATCTTCTGCTGGACCGCATCCGGAACGGACATAAAGGCGTGGTGCGAGCGGAGCTGGAGGGTAAGCTTATGCTGCGCAACAGCTGTACTCCCGTGGAGGAGAGTTGCTGGAATGATTATTGTATCTGACAGGAGGCAAAAAACACCGGAAAGCCTGATATAACAAGACTGAATACGTTTTCATAAAACCTGGATGGAAAGTGGATTTCAAAGGGAGAAGTTACTTCTTTTAAGTAGAAGGAACTTCTCTTTTTTGTTGCGCGAGAATACGTTTTCACATAACCATATTTAACCAATAGGAAAACTATGATACCATGTGCTTGCAATCGGAATACAATATGATTGTCAGAATAAAAAGTAGAGGAGGAATTACATTATGAAAAATTTATCGGTTAAGAAACTATCGGTTAAGAAACGCATTCTGGTATTAGCGTCCGCTGCCGCTTTGGCACTGGGGCTGGCAGGCTGCGGCAATACGGAAAGCATTAATGCAACGCCCTCATCCGCAACAGGCAGCGAGGCGTCTGCTCAGACAACGACAAAGGACAGCGAACCGGCACCGGAGGCAGTGGAAATCACAAATGTTTCCTATGACCCCACCAGAGAGCTGTATGCGGCATACAATGAATTATTCACCGCCTACTGGAAGGAGAAGACGGGGCAGGACGTCACCGTGGTGCAGTCTCATGGCGGCTCCGGCAAACAGGCATTGGAGGTAGCCAACGGTCTGGAGGCGGATGTGGTGACGCTGGCGCTGGAGGGCGATGTGAATGTCGTTGCGGATTCCGGATTGATTGAGCCGGGGTACACCAGTGAATTTGATCTGGACAGTTCCCCCTATACCTCAACTATTGTATTTCTGGTGAGAAACGGCAATCCCAAAGATATTCAGGACTGGGATGACCTGCTGGAGGATGGAGTAGGCGTGATTACCCCGAATCCCAAGACCTCCGGAGGCGCTTGCTGGAATTATCTTGCAGCATGGTATTATTTTGAGACGCAGGGACAGAGCGAGGATGAAATCCTTGACAGTATGAAAAAGCTGTACTCCAACGTTCTGGTGTTAGACTCAGGTGCCCGCGGTGCCACCACTACATTTACCGAGAACGGTCAGGGCGATGTGCTGCTGGCATGGGAGAACGAGGCTTTCCTTTCTCTGGAGGAGCATCCCGGTGAGTATGAAATCATTATTCCTTCCGTGTCGATTCTCTGCCAGCCCACCGTTGCAGTTGTGGATGAAGTGGTGGACAACAGAGGTACCCGTGAGGTGGCAACGGAATATCTGAATTACCTGTATTCAGAGGACGCACAGAGACTGGAGGCACAGAATTATTATCGTCCCTCCAACGAGGATGTGCTGGCTGAATTTTCCATCACCACAGATTCCAATCGGATTACAGAAATCCCTGAGGATGGAAAATGGATTATCACCAATGTGGAATTGACGGATATCAACCATTTCGGCGGATGGAGAGATGCCAAGGCAACCCACTTTGCGGACGGCGGTCTGTTTGACAGCATTTACGAGCAGTAGAAACGCAGGCAATAAAAACGCAGGCAATAAAAACAAACAGATAAAGCAGTTTGAGCTGAATGATTAAAAATGATTTAAATAGCAGGAAAGAGAGGACATCAAGGTGAGTGAAAGAAAAAGAAAAAAGAAAAGAGTGATTCCGGGATTTGGACTGTCCTTAGGAATTACGGTGACAATTCTCGGATTGGTGGTTCTGATTCCCTTATGTTCTCTCGTTATTTTTTCGGCGCAGCTGTCCTTTGGCGATTTTATCAAGACTGTGACGCGGCCGAGGGTTTTGTCCAGCTACCGGGTGAGCTTTGAGACGGCATTGATTGCTGCGGTGATTGACGCGGTCATGGGAGTTATGATGGCGTGGGTGCTGGTGCGCTACGATTTTCCGTGGAAGAAGATTATGAACGGTATTATTGAACTGCCGTTTGCATTGCCCACAGCGGTGGCGGGCATCTCTCTGACGCATCTGACGACGCCCAACGGCTGGGTGGGCAGCATCTTTGCCCGCTTTGGCATTCAGATTGCCTATACCAGAATCGGTATCACGGTAGCTTTAGTGTTTATCGGCATACCCTTTGTGGTGAGGGCGGTGCAGCCGGTGCTGGAGCAGATTGATGTCCAATATGAGGAGGCAGCCAATATCTTGGGAGCCAATGGGAGACAGACAATGTTCCAGGTTATCCTGCCGGAAATTTTACCGGCTTTAATCGGCGGCTTTACCATGTCCTTTGCCAGAGGCATCGGTGAATACGGCAGCGTGGTTTTCATCGCCGGGAACACTCCCTATGAGACGGAAATCGCTCCGTTGATTATCATGTCCGAGCTTCAGGAATACGACTATGCCAGTGCAACCTCCATCGCGCTGGTGATGCTGATTGCGGCATTTATCATCCTGTTTGTGAATGCGGTGATTCAGAGCAGAACATCCAAGATTGTAAGCGGTATCGCATGAGAAGCATGAGAAGCATGAGAAAGGGGCATTTGTACTATGAATATCAGGAAGAACTCCGGACCACTCAAATGGATATTGATTGGAATATGTACCCTGTTTCTGGGCGTGATGCTGGTACTGCCGCTCATCTATGTCTTATATACAGCCCTTCAGGACGGGGTGAAGGTATTTTGGGAGGCTGTGACAGATGAGTATGCGCTGAAGGCAACCGCCCTGACCGTGAAGGTGACGATTATCACCGTGATTGTCAATACCATCTTCGGAATCTTTGCAGCGTGGTGTATCACCCGCTTTCAGTTTAAGGGTAAGAAACTGATGTCCACGTTGATAGACCTTCCGCTGACGGTCTCCCCCATCATAGCCGGTCTGATTTATGTGCTGACCTTCGGGAGACAGAGCATACTATATCCCTATCTGCAGGGAGCGGGCATCAAAATTATCTTTGCGGTTCCAGGAATTGTGCTGGCGACCATCTTTGTGACCTTCCCCTTTATCTCCAGGGAGATTATCCCGGTGCTGACGGCGAAGGGGACGGACGAGGAGGAGGCAGCAGCACTGATGGGAGCCGGCGGATTCAGTATTTTTCGGGAGATTACCCTGCCCCATATCCGCTGGGCACTGCTCTACGGGGTGGTGCTGTGTACGGCGAGGGCTATGGGTGAGTTCGGTGCGGTGTCGGTGCTTTCCGGGCATCTGCGTGGCAAGACCAACACCATGCCGCTTTATATCGAGCTGCTGTATCAGGGATATGATTTCAGAGGTTCCTTTGCAGTGTCCGCCATCCTGATGATGATGGCAGTGATTATTTTGGTTCTTCGCAGCGTTCTGGAGAGCAAGAAGAAAGAGGGAGAGTAAATCATGGCAGATTCATCTGAAAACAATGTGGAAAAAAGAGCAGAAAAATATGTGGAATTGAGAAATATTTACAAAACCTACGACAATTACAAGGCTTCCGACAACGTCAATTTCGGCATTGAAAAGGGAAAGCTAATCGCTCTGCTGGGACCAAGCGGCAGTGGAAAGACCACCATCTTGCGCATGATTGCAGGGCTGGAGACGGCGGATTCCGGCGATATCGTCATCGATGGCAAGGTGGTGAACGACGTGGCGCCCAGCAAGCGGGGAATAGGCTTTGTGTTCCAGAATTATGCGCTATTTCGCTATAAGACGGTCTACGACAACATTGCCTTCGGATTGAAGGTGAACAAAAAGAGCAAGGAAGAAATCAAATCGAGGGTGCAGGAGCTCATCAGGCTGGTGGGGCTGGAGGGATTGGAGAAACGATATCCCAGTCAGCTCTCCGGAGGTCAGAGACAGAGGGTGGCTTTTGCGCGGGCATTGGCGCCGAACCCGGAGCTGCTTTTGCTGGATGAGCCCTTTGCAGCCATTGATGCCAAGGTGCGCCAGGAACTCAGGGGATGGCTCAGGGAAATGATTGATAAGGTGGGAATCACCAGCATCTTTGTCACCCATGACCAGGAGGAGGCTATCGAGGTGGCGGATGAGATTATTATCACCAATAAGGGTAGAATCGAGCAGATTGGCACGCCGCAGGAGATTTACAGACAGCCCAGAACGCCCTTTGTGGCAGAGTTTATGGGGCAGCCCATGCGGGTGGAAAGGATCAACCGGTTTAAGGGTTACACCCATCTGGACGATGCCCGCCATGCCGTCATTCGACCGGAGAATCTGCGTGTGTTAAAGCAGAAGGAAGGCTTTGAATATCCTGCCTCTCTGGAGGAGGGGACGGTGGAGCGCATTCTGTTCCGCGGCAAGGAGGTGGAGCTTTCCATCCGGGTGCAGGAGGTGCTGCTTAAGGGCACCCGCAGGCTTGAGGATGAACCGGTGGTAAAGGGGGAAAAGGTCAACATCTGCCTCTACCGCGCCTACACCTTTTTTGATGATGGGGAAGTCGATATTGTGGGAAACGCCAATATCGAGTCGGAGGAGTCGGTGGTTATCTGACGGCTATACCGATTCTTTGAGATGCTGTGGCCGCGGGAAGGGCATAGGTTTGCAAAACCGAAGTTGTTGGTTCGAGTCCAACCAGCATTGTTTATCCAAATTATATGGAGGATGAAAGTGATTATTTTCAGTTCCGAGTTAATCCAACTGGTATGTGAAGATGCACGCTGCAAATATCCGGAGGAGTGTTGTGGTATCTTGCTGGGAGAGCGTGAAAAGACGGGATGCCGTGTGGTGAAGAAGGTGCTCCCCGCGAACAACAAAGCGGAAGACGGGCTGCGTCAGAGGTCTTTCCTGATAGGACAGGAGGATATCCTCAGGGCTGAGCAGACGGCACTTCAAGCCGGATATGAGGTGGTGGGTTTCTATCACTCACATGTAGATTGTGCAGCCTATGCCTCGGAGGAGGACGGCAGATATGCCATTCCCGGGATTTCCTATCCGATTGTCTCGATAAGAGGGATAAGTGGAGGAAGATGGGAAAATGAGTCAGAGGAGTTGTCGAGCTGGGAAAAAATCCGGGCGGCTGACGGTGAAAGGATGGCAGAGGAAACCATTGTGGTAAAGGATTAGAGGGGGAGATTGGATGGCAGTGACGGTATTGATTTCAGCGACCTTGCGTTCCTGTGTAAATCGAAATGCAAGACTGGTGTTGGAGGGAGAAACGGCAGGGGAGGTTCTGAGGGAGCTTGTTGGGAAATATCCGGAAACACAGGAGGTTTTGTTTGAGCAGGGGCAGCAGTTAAGAGCTTTTGTTAATATATACAAAAATGACCGGAATATAGACACGCTGGACGGTCTGCAGACCCGGGTGAGCAGCGAAGATGAGCTCCTGATTCTCCCTGTGATTGCAGGGGGTGCGCCGACAGACAGTGTGATAGCGGAGGACAGAAGAAAAGCACAGGCGTTGGACGACAAGGAGATTGAGCGGTATGGCAAGCATCTGCTGCTTCGGGAGATAGGCGTCAAGGGACAAAAGAGACTCAAGGCGTCCAGAGTGCTGGTGGTGGGCGCAGGGAGTCTGGGGTCTCCCGTTGCACTTTATCTGTGTGCTGCCGGTGTGGGCACCATCGGCATTGTGGATTTTGATGAGGTATCCGTTTCCAATCTGCAGAGCCAGATTGCCCATGGCACGCGGGATGTCAACCGTCCGAAGGTGGCTTCCATCCGGGACTCCATCCGTGCCATCAATCCCTTCGTGGCGGTGGAGACGTACCATGTAAAGCTGAGTGCAGACAATATTGAGTCTGTTGTCGAGGATTACGATGTGATTGTGGATGCCACGGACAATTATGCGACACGCTATCTCATCAATGATGCCTGTGTGCTGTTGGGGAAACCGCTGGTCTTTGCTGCATTGTATCAGTATGAGGGATATGTGACGGTGTACGATGCGGGGCGTGGACCCTGTTTCCGGTGTCAGTTTCCTGCACCGCCGCCTGCCGGATTACTTCCGACCTGTGCGGAGGGAGGAGCAATCAGTACCCTCCCCGGAATTATAGGCAGTATTCAGGCGAATGAGGCTTTAAAGCTGATTGTGGGCGGTGCGGATTCCTTGATTGGGGAGATGCTTGTCTTTGACAGTTGGAATAATACGACGAAAAAGATTCGTGTGGAAAAGAACGAGAAATGCCCTATATGCGGGAAAAATCCGGAGATATCGGCGGTAAGAGACTACGATTACGAGGATTTCTGCGGACTGAGGGAGCAGGAGAGTGAGACACCGGTGGAGGGAATTGAGCCGGAGGAGCTGGCACGCCGTGTGGAAAGCGGAGAAGAATTGACGATTATCGATGTAAGAGAGCCCCATGAGCGGGCAATCGTGCGTTTCCCCGATGCCATTGTCATCCCCATCGGACAGTTGGCGAGACGTCAGAAGGAGCTGAATCCTGACATTGATACGATTATCATATGCAGGGAGGGCAAGAGGAGCATTCTTGCCATCAATACATTACGCGAGGCAGGATACAGGGGCCCTTTGTATAATTTAAAGGGCGGAATGGAGGCAGCCAAGGATATTATTTTCTCCCATGAGGGAGCATGGCTGTAGTTTGGCACGGTTTGTCACTGTCCGGAACGGCGGAGGGATGAGGAGACTTCTGCGTGGGTTCCGGGCAGTTGTCAAATAAATTAGATAAGCGCAGGAGGATATTGGTATGGCACAAGATGTAAAAGACACAATCAACGCATTGGGGGCGCAGGCGGCGTATAATCTCGCCAATGTCACCAAGACAAGACCGCAGTATGGAGCAATTACACCCAAGTGGCTGACGAAGCTCTTGGAGTTTAAGGGATTGGAAACAGGTATCTATCGTGTGAACAAGGTGGTAGAGGGGGAGACACCCTTGGATGTTCTGTGCAGTCAGACCAAGAAGTCCGATATCATTCCCCAAGGCTATGTGGAGTATGAGACGGAGCCCAGAGAGTATCGGCTGAATTCCATCTCAACCATTATCAATGTGAATACGGCGATTGAGGATGTGTACAGTTCGCCTTATGATCAGGTGAATGAGCAGCTGGAACTGGCGGTGGAAAGTCTCCGCGAGAGACAGGAGAGCCAGTTAATCAACAATGATGATTATGGTCTGTTGAAGAATGTTCCCGATTCCCAGCGCATCCAGTCCAGAACAGGTGCGCCCACACCGGATGATTTGGACGAACTGATCACCAAGGTGTGGAAGGAGCCGTCCTTCTTTCTGGCACATCCAAGGGCGATTGCAGCCTTTGAGAGAGAATGTACCAAACGCGGAGTGCCGCCTGTGACCGCCAATATTGCGGGCGGAACCTTTATTCTGTGGAGGGGTATTCCGATTATTCCCACGGATAAGCTGTTGGTGGACGGCTTAAAGAATCCCAAGAGTCAGAGCGGCAAGACCAATATTCTGCTCATTCGCACCGGCGAGGCAAAGCGCGGAGTCATCGGGCTGTATCAGGCAGGATTAAAGAACGAACATTCCCGCGGATTATCCGTCAGATTTAGAGGGGTCGATGATAAGGGAGTCGCATCCTACCTGTTATCTTTATATTGCTCTGCAGCTATTTTATCAGATGATGCCATTGCAGTATTGGAAGATGTAGAGGTAGGTGAATACTATGAGTATTAATACGGAGTTCTATGGATTGCCCAGTCCGGAGGAAATAGAGCAGCTTGCAGGCGCTTATTTTCAGAATTTTCAGCCGGAGCCGGGAGTGTGCCGGGAGAGGCTGGAGGCGAGGGAGCGCGAAACTTCAGGTTATGCACCGGTGGTGCTCTCGGAGAATGCTGCGGCAGGACGGAGAGAGATTACCCTACCGGGCGGTGTGCCAAGACAGACGCAGGGACAGAGTGCAAGTGGCAGCATCCGCATCGGCACCAAGACACTGGAGCAGATACGGAAGGATTTTCCCATCCTATCGGAGAAGGTGAACGGACACAATCTGGTATGGCTGGACAACGGTGCCACTACCCAGAGACCCAGGGCGGTCATCGACAGACTGACTTATTATTATGAACATGAAAATTCCAACGTACATAGAGGTGCCCATGAGCTGGCGGCAAGGTCCACGGACGCCTATGAAAAGGCGAGGAAGACGGTTGCAGATTTCATAGGGGCAGGCAGTCCGAATGAGATTGTGTTTGTACGGGGAACCACAGAAGGGATTAATCTGGTGGCAAATGCCTATGTGAAACAGTATCTTAATCCGGGCGATGAGATTATTCTCACCCTGTTGGAGCATCATGCCAATATTGTCCCGTGGCAGCTGATAGCCCAGGAGACAGGTGCAGTCATCAAGGTGGCACCTGTGGATGAGAATGGTCAGATTATCCTTTCGGAATATGAGAAGCTGTTTACCAGACAGACGAAGTTTGTGTCCGCAACCCATGTCTCCAATGTGCTCGGAACGGTGACGCCCATTGCGGAGATGATTGCCATTGCCCATCGCCATGGTGTACGGATTCTGGTGGACGGAGCGCAGTCAGTGGCACATATTCCAATCAATGTCACAGCGCTGGACGCAGACTTTTTTGTATTTTCCGGGCATAAGATTTTTGCCCCCACCGGAATAGGCGCGGTATATGGCAAAAAAGAGCTGCTGGAGGCTGCGAAACCCTACCATGGCGGCGGCAATATGATTAAGGATGTGACCTTTGAGCGCACCATCTACAATCCAGCGCCCAATAAGTTTGAGGCGGGCACGGGGAGCATCGCAGATGCAGTGGCTCTGGGGACAGCCCTGGAATACCTGACAGCCATCGGTATGCCGGATATCAACCGCTACGAGCATGAACTGGTGCAGTACGGTATGCGGGAGCTGGGCAAAATCAAGGGACTTCATCTGGTGGGCACAGCGGCGAATAAATCAAGTGCACTGTCCTTTGTGCTGGACGGCGTCTCCAACGAGGCTGTGGGAGAAAGGCTGAACAGCTTGGGCATTGCAGTCCGCACAGGACATCACTGCGCACAGCCGATTCTCCGCCATTTCGGACTGGAGGGAACGGTGAGACCTACACTGGCGTTGTATAATTCACCGGAGGACATTGATGCTCTGGTCAAAGGA
>CAZUAP010000071.1:0-11247 GCA_964617975.1 uncultured Acetatifactor sp.
TTCTCCGACCATACCCCAGATAAAGGTATAGGCTCTGGAGCCGCATCCGGAATGGATGGACCAGCTGGGTGAAATCACTGCTTCCTCATTTCTCATGATGATGTGGCGTGTCTCCTGAGGCTCACCCATGTAATGCATTACAAAGGCATCCTCGGGCATCTCAAAGTACAGATACACTTCCATGCGTCTGTCGTGGGTGTGACAGGGCATGGTATTCCACACACTGCCGGGCTCTAACTTGGTCATGCCCATCTCCAGCTGACAGCTCTCCACCTGTCCGGGGAGTATGTACTTGCAGATGACTCTGTGGTTGGCGTCCTCTAAGGAACCAAGCTCCACTTTATTCTCATCCTTCACAATCACCACACCCTCCTCAGGGGTTCCTTCCGGCTTAATCAGCACGGTAGGGCAGGTTCTGTGTGCAGGAGCAGAATTCAGATAAAATTTTGCTGGATTTTTGGCATCATCGCTTGCAAAGACGATGTCCTTTGAACCCATTCCGATATACATACCCTCTTTGAAACCAACGTTGTATACCTTGCCATCAACGGTAATCGTTCCCGCACCGCCGATGTTGATGACGCCCAGCTCTCTCCTCTGGCAGAAATACTCCGCGCGGAGCTCATCTCCTGCCGTCAGCTTGATGGGCGCTACAGGCACTGCTGCACCTGTGATAATCCTGTCAATGTGGCTGTATACCAGTTTAATCTCGCCGGGCACGAAAAGATTCTGAATCAGAAACTCCTCTCTCAGACGCTCTGTGGTATAATGCTTCACATCTCTGGGTGATACTGCTGTTCTTAGTTCCACCTTACGCCTCTCTTTCTCTGGCAGATGCCACCCTCCTACTCTCATCAGTCCGCAATCTGCCAATCTTGATTTTCATGAAAGTAGTACAAGTATAGCACAAATCACAGCGCAATTCCACCATAAAACTTATTTTTTTCATAAATTTTTGTTGCAGTTCAACTATAATCATATTGCCGTTACTGTACGGGGGCTGCGCGTAAAGCACAATATACACAAAATGCGAAAAGGAGATGTAAACAGACCCGAAAGCCGTTTACATCTCCCCTTTGTACTGGTAGAAAAAATCTTTTAAACGTGTCAGTGCCTTGGCGAGCACCGGAATTTCCTCCTCATCCATGGTCTGAATCACTGCATCCACCATCTGCATATGGAACTCCCTGTGGCGCTCATACGCCTTAAGTCCGCGCTCCGTGAGCTTGATATTGACCACCCGTCGGTCCTCCTCACTGCGCTGTCTGTCCACATAGCCCTTTGCCACAAGTCCATTCATGGACGTGGTCAAAGAGCCCATCGTAATTCTTAGTTTAGCGGCGATGGCAGACATATTTCCGCCCTCAGGTCCCACCGCATCAATCACATGCATTTCATTGTTCGTAATATCAGCAAACTCATCTGTGATAATCACGTCTTCTTCCAGATGCATTATATCATTAAACAAGTGTACCAGCACATCATTAAACACTGCCCGGCTTTCATCATCCATGAACTTCTTCACCATCCTCAAAATATATCCTAAAACCTGCGGAATCTCTGATAACGCTTGTCGAGGAGCTCCTCCTCGCCCATTCCGCCATGTTTTTCCAAAAACTCCGCGATTCCATCCTCCAGCGTCCGCAGCACACCGCCCATCGTTTTCTCCGTGAAACTCTCTCCGTGCGAGAGGGTCTGCTCCTCCCCGATGACTCGCTCCACGATTCCTGCTTTATACAAATCCTGTGCAGTCAGTTTCATCAGCGCTGCTGCCTCTTTGGCGCGCGTCCCATCCTTCCACAGAATTGACGCAAAGCCCTCCGGCGAGAGAATCGAATACATGGAATGCTCCAGCATCCAGACCTCGTCCGCAACTGCAAAAGCCAGTGCGCCTCCGCTCCCGCCCTCACCGATCACAATGGAGAGAATCGGAACCTTGACGCCGAACAAATCACAGATATTGCGGGCTATTGCCTCGCCCTGTCCACGTTCTTCCGCTTCCATACCGCAGAAGGCTCCCGGTGTATCCACAAAAAAGATTACGGGACGTCCGAACTTTTCCGCCTGTCTCACGAGCCTCATGGATTTGCGGTATCCGTCCGGGGAAACCATGCCGAAATTCCTTGCAATGCAGTCCTTGGTTCCATGTCCCTTTTCCTGCGCAATCACCGTCACCGGCATTCCGTGAAAAGTGGCAATTCCGCCCATCACTGCCGGGTCGTCCCGATAATATCGGTCTCCGTGAACCTCTATAAAATCCGGGAACAATCCCTCAATGTAGTTATGCCCTACAGGACGTTCCTTATCCCGGGCAAGCTGCACGTGCTCCCACGCGCTCATAGCTGCCAGACTGGATTCTTTGTATATTGTACTCTTTTGCTCTCCTGACTGTCCAGAGTTTTTTTGCAGATTATCGCCTGCAAAGGACTTATCATGCAGTTTCAACAGCTTTGCCAGTGTATCCCGCATTTGCGCTCTGGGCACAATGGCATCCAGAAATCCATGCTCCAGCAAAAATTCCGCCCGCTGAAATCCCTTGGGCAGTTTCTGATGTATCGTCTGTTCAATCACTCTCGGACCCGCAAAACCAATCAGTGCCCCGGGCTCCGCCAGAATGATATCTCCCAGCATGGCAAAGCTCGCCGTCACTCCGCCTGTGGTGGGGTCTGTCAACACGCTGATGTATAAAAGTCCTGCATCGCTGTGGCGTTTGATAGCCGCTGAGGTCTTCGCCATCTGCATCAGTGAAATAATTCCCTCCTGCATTCTGGCACCGCCTGAGCAGGCAAACATAATCACCGACAGACGTTCCTGCGTGGCACGCTCCACCGCTCTGGCAATCTTCTCGCCCACTATCTCGCCCATGCTTGCCATGAGGAAACGCCCATCCATGACACCGAGCACTGTCGGAACGCCATCAACAGTCGCCTTGCCCGTGACCACAGCCTCCCGCAGTCCGGTTCTGGTCTGAAGCTCTCTCACCTTCTCGCCGTAACCCTTGTAGTGTAGGGGATTGGAAAACGCAAGCTCCTCATCCCACTCCTGAAAGCTCCCCTCGTCCGCTATCTGCGAAAGTCTGGCATAGGCGGGGACGCGGAAATAATTGCCGCAATGAGGGCAGATGTAGGCATTGGATTTTACCTCCTCCACAAACACTGCCGTCTTGCAGGCATTGCATCTGCGCAGAAGTCCCTCCGGCACCTCCGGCATCGCCTCCGACCGTTCCCCGAGAGGAATATATTTTGCTGTCTTTTTAAACAAATGATTATTCTTCAATCTTCACACCGCCGATTTCATGATTTTTCAAAAAATCCACATTCACATTTCCAGCCTGATAATCCTCATTACTCAGAATGGCAAACTGGTAATCCACATTGGTATCCACTCCGCCGATAATCACTTCACCCATCGCGCTGAGCATTTTGGCGATAGCCGTAGGTCTGTCCTCGGCATGGACAATCAGCTTGGCAAGCATGGAATCGTAATACGGCGGTATCTGATAACCGCTGTAAATCCCGGTATCCAAACGGATTCCCTGCCCTCCCGGCAGATGTAAGGTGGAGATGTATCCCGGGGAGGGTCTGAAATTTTTCTCCGGATTCTCCGCATTGATGCGGCACTCTATTGCGTGCCCCTCAATCTTTACGTCCTCCTGACTCACTGTCAAAGGCATTCCCGAGGCAATCCTGAGCTGCTCTTTGATGAGGTCCATGCCCGTCACCCACTCGGTCACAGGATGCTCCACCTGAATCCTGGTATTCATCTCCATGAAATAAAAGCTGCCGTCCGCTTCCAACAAAAACTCAATGGTTCCTGCACTGACATAATGAGCTGCCTTTGCAGCTCTCACTGCCATCTCACCCATTTTTGCCCGGAGTTCATCGGACACTGCAGGCGAGGGGGATTCTTCAATCAGTTTCTGATGCTTGCGCTGTATAGAGCAGTCGCGCTCCCCCAGATGTATCACATTGCCCATGCTGTCCGCCAGAATCTGAAACTCGATGTGTCTGGGATGCTCCACAAAGTGCTCCAGATACATATTGCCGTCACCGAAGGCTGCCAGTGCCTCCTTCTGTGCCGTGAGGAACGCCTTTTCAAATTCTGCCTCGGAAAACGCGGTACGCATACCTTTGCCGCCGCCGCCGAGCACTGCCTTCACAATCACCGGATAACCGATTTCAGCCGCGAGGGCAAGACCCTCCGCCACTTCCGTCACCGGATGGTCCGTCCCCGGAATCACGGGCACTCCTGCCGCCACCATGGTATTTCTGGCTGCCTGCTTGTTGCCCAGATTCGAGATGACCTCCGAGGGCGGTCCCACAAAGGTCATGTTGCACCGCTCACAAAATTCTGCAAAACGGGCATTTTCCGAGAGGAATCCATAACCCGGATGGATGGCGTCCGCGCCTGTAATCATGGCGGCACTCATAATCCGCTCCATATTCAGATAACTTTCCGTGGACGGTCCGGGACCGATGCACACCGCCTCGTCCGCCAGCTCCGAGTGCAGACTTCCGGCGTCCGCCTCCGAATATACCGCCACTGTCTCTATGCCCAGCTCCCTGCACGCTCTGATAATCCGCACGGCAATCTCGCCGCGATTGGCAATCAACAACTTCCGAATCATGCTCTGTCTCCCATCTTACATACCGACAGCAAAGGTAAGTTCTGCCTTTACCACCAGCTTGTCATCCACATAAGCCTTGGCCTCGCCGATACCTACAGGACCCTTTTGACGGATAATCCTCGTCTCCAGACGCAGCTTGTCGCCGGGTCCCACCTTGCCCTTGAAGCGGCAGTTATCCACGCCGCCGAAGTATGCGATCTTTCCCTTATTCTCCGGCATGGAGAGGATGGCTACCGCTCCTGCCTGTGCAAGCGCCTCCACAATCAACACCCCGGGCATCACCGGCTCCTGGGGAAAATGTCCCGCAAAGAAATCCTCCCGGAAGGTGACACATTTGTAGCCGATTGCGTACTCTCCCGGCACATAATCCTCAATGCCGTCCAAAAGCAAAAATGGATGTCTGTGGGGAATAATCTCCTCTATCTGTTTAACATTCAGTGAATTCATTTGATTTTACCTCTCATTCCGGCATCGTTTACTCCAAGCAAAACAGCGGCTGTCCGTACTCCACAGGCTCCCCGTCCTTCACCAGGATTTCCTTAACCACACCGTCATAGTCACTCTCTATCTCATTCATCAGCTTCATGGCCTCTACAATGGCAAGAATCTGTCCCTTTTTCACTGTGTCACCTACCTGAATGTAGGGAGCTGCATCCTCCGAGGGCGCTGCGTAGAAAGTGCCCACCAAAGGAGAATTGACTACCTTACCGGAGGGTGCCGCTGTGCCAGCTCCCTGAATGGTGTCCGGCATCGTATTGCCGCTTACGGATGCCGGTATCACGTCCGACTGCCCGGCCATTGTGGGCATTGCTGCCTGCACGTTTCCTGCAATCACCTGTCTGCCCTTCATGGAGAGCTTAACGCCTTCCGCCTCATAGGAAAAGGCACTCAAACCGGCGGCAGATACATGGTCTATCAGCTGTATTACCTGTTCAAATTCCATTATTTTACTATCCGTCCTTTCCGTTTCTGCACCCTGCATCAGCCTTCAAATTTTTTCAGCAAAAGCGACGCATTGTGTCCGCCAAATCCCAGAGAATTGCTCATGGCATAGGTAATGTCCTGTCTCACCGGTGCCCCGAGCACATAATCCAAATCAAGTTCCTCATCTGCCTCTGTTGTGCCCACAGTCTGATGGATAAAGCCATCCAGAATGCTCTTGACACAGACGATAAACTCCACGCCGCCTGCTGCGCCCAAAAGGTGTCCCACCATGGACTTGGTGGAATTGACTTTGAGATGATATGCCGCCTGACCGAACGCCAGCTTGATTGCTCTGGTCTCGAAAAGGTCATTGTGGTGCGTGCTGGTGCCGTGGGCATTGATGTAATCCACATCCTCCGGTGTGATGCCCGCCTCGTTCATGGCATCTGTCATAGCTCTGGCTGCACCGCTGCCGTCCTCTATGGGCGAGGTGATATGATAGGCATCCCCGGTTGCGCCATAGCCGACCACCTCTGCCAGAATTTTGGCGCCTCTCTTTTGGGCGTGCTCCAACTCCTCCAGTATCACGATACCGGCGCCCTCTCCCATGACAAATCCACTTCTTTCTTTGTCAAAGGGGATGGACGCACGCTCCTTATCCTCGCTGGAAGTAAGCGCCGTGAGAGCCATAAAGCCTGCCACACCGATGGGACAGATGGCAGCCTCCGTACCTCCCGCAATCATCACATCCGCGTCATTATAGGCGATTGCCCTGAAAGCATCCCCGATGCAATGAGTACCCGTGGCACACGCTGTCACCACATTGGTGCATTTTCCCCGGGCTCCCGTGGCGATGGACACATTTCCGGCAGCCATATTTGCAATCATCTTGGGCACGAGGAGCGGGTCCACTCTGGAAGGTCCCTTCTCGTTGAGCTTGGTCACCGCGCTCTCCGTCGCCTGCAGGCTTCCGATACCTGAGCCCACAATAACGCCCACACGGAAAGCATCTTCCTTCGCCATGTCAATCCCGGCATCCTCCAGAGCGGACATTGCAGCTACCACCGCATATTGAGAAAACAGCTCCAGTCTCCTGGCTGCTCTCGCATCCAGATATTTCCCCGGATTAAAGTCCTTCACTTCAGCCGCCAGTTTTACCTTATAATCCGTGGTATCAAATTTGGTGATTCTGTCAATACCGACCTTTCCCTCCTGAACGCCCGCCCAGAAGGATTCCACATCATTTCCCAGTGGGGTCACTGCCCCCAGTCCTGTTACCACAACTCGTCTTTTCATATTTCCTCTCATTCCGCGCTGCAATGCGCACTCGAATTCATAACTGCAAATTTGTCTGCCACATGGAGTATGTTCTACATCCCCATGCCGCCGTCCACACTGAGCACCTGACCGGTAATGTAAGATGCCTGCTCCGACACCAGAAATGCCACTGCGTCCGCCACATTCTCAGGCGCACCGAAATGCCCCAGCGGAATGGTTCCCGCCGCCTCCTGACGCACCTTTTCCGAAAGCTCCGCCGTCATATCCGTGTCGATAAAACCGGGTGCAACCGCATTGACAGTGACACCCCGGGAGCCCAGCTCCTTGGCGGCGCTCTTAGTCAGTCCGATGACTCCCGCCTTCGATGCGGCATAGTTTGCCTGACCGGCATTTCCGTGAAGTCCCACTACCGACGAAATATTGACTATGCGGCCGCCACGCTGCTTTATCATCTGCCTTGCAGCCTGCCTGATGCAATGAAAGGTTCCGCGCAGATTGACATCCAGAACGCGCGCAAAATCTTCCTCCGACATTGCCATGAGCAGACCATCCTTTGTGATTCCGGCATTATTTACCAGAATGTCCAGACGTCCGTATCGCCCAATTATCTCTTTGAAGAATGCCTCACAGGCATCAAAGTCGCTGACATTGCAGCCGTAGACTACAGCCTCACCCCCGGCATCCGCAATCTCACTGCGCACCTGCTCGGCAGCCTCCTCGGAACCATTGTAATTGATTACCACAAAGCAGCCTTCCTGCGCCAGCTTCCGTGCGATTGCACGCCCGATTCCCCGGGACGCCCCGGTTACAACGGCAACTTTTTTTGATGTATTTAATCCGTTTTCTGATGCCATAATCATCCTCCTGTCCGCGGCTAAATCTACAAAAGTTTCGTCAGCACCTCATCCATATCCTCCACAGTCTGGATATTGTAAGCTGCCACATCCTTATTGATTTTCTTCAAAAATCCTGTCAAAGTCCTGCCCGGTCCTATCTCCACAAAGGTGTCCACGCCCTCGGCAATCATGCGCTCAACGCTCTGCTGCCACCTTACCGGAGAGCAGATTTGTCTCGCCAGCAGTCCTTTGATTTCATCGGTATTCTTTACAAGCTCAGCGGTTACATTGGTCACATAGGGAATCTTCACATCGCCCAGTGCAACGTGTTCCAGCTCATCCGCCAGCTTTTCACCTGCCTCCTTGAGCATAGGCGAGTGAAAGGGGCCGCTCACTGTAAGCTCCACAACCCTCTTGGCACCTGCCTCCTTCAACGCCTCTATCGCGGTATCCAGCGCCGTTTTCATGCCCGTGATGACAATCTGGCCAGGGCAGTTGTAATTGGCGATACCCACTCCATCGATGGGTTCCAGCACTGCCTCTATCTTCTCAGCCTCCATGCCCAGCACTGCAGCCATACCGCCCTGCCCTGCGGGCACTGCCTGTTCCATGAGAATACCTCTCTTGCGCACCGTCACAATGGCATCCTGAAGGTTCATGGCTCCGGACACAGTAAGTGCACAATATTCTCCCAGACTCAAGCCCGCCGCGATGTCCGGATGGAGCCCCTGCTCCTCCACCACCATCTCCATAGCCAGGGATGTGGTCACCATCGCAGCCTGAGTGTACTGGGTCAGGTTCAACATATCATTTTCCTCAAAGCAAAGCGCCTTGACATCCATACCCAGCCAGGAACTCGCCTTTTCATAGACCTCCTTGGCCGTGGCGGACTGCTTGTAAAAATCCAGACCCATGCCAATCTTTTGGGCACCCTGTCCCGGGAATAAAAATGCAATCTTACTCATAAATATTTGTCCCTTTCATCAGCGCGTCTGTCTCGGTCACCAGTTTCTCAATCACCTGTCTGCAGGTGAGAATATCGTTCACCATACCTGCACTCTGACCTGCCATAAGGCTTCCGGTCTCCACATCACCATCCACCACCGCGCGGCGAAGTCCGCCCACCGTCATCAGCTCAAGTTCTTCAAATCCCGCGCCTTCCGCTTCCTTGCGCAGATATTCTCTGGTCATCTGATTGCGCAGACTTCTCACCGGATGGCCTGTACTTCTTCCGGTCACCTTGGTATCGATATCTTTCGCCTTCAAAATACATTCCTTATATCTGTCATGCACTACAGCTTCCTTCGTTGCCACAAAACGTGTGCCCAGCTGACATCCTGAGGCACCCAGCATGAAAGCAGCCGCCATACCGCGACCATCAGCGATACCGCCCGCTGCAATAACAGGAACCTGCACAGCATCCACCACCTGAGGCACAAGTACCATGGTGGTAAGCTCTCCGATATGTCCGCCGGACTCTGTGCCTTCCGCCACCACGGCATCCACTCCGCAGCGCTCCAGCCGTTTCGCCAGTGCCACAGATGCCACCACAGGGATGACCTTGATTCCGGCATTTTTCCACATATCCATGTATTTCTCGGGATTGCCCGCACCGGTAGTGACCACAGAAACGCCCTCCTCTGCCACTACCTTCGCCACATCCTCCGCATAGGGGCTCATGAGCATGATATTGACGCCAAAAGGCTTATCTGTCATTTTCTTGGCATCGCGAATCTGCTGACGAACCCAGTCTGCAGGTGCATTAGCTGCGCCAATCAATCCAAGTCCGCCCGCCTCACTCACAGCGGCAGCCAGATGATGCTCTGCAACCCATGCCATTCCTCCCTGTATGATGGGATACTCAATCCCCAGCAATCTGGTGATTTCTGTCTTCATCGTCTACATCCACCTCTCTACGCGTTGATATACTTTTCTACATCCCCGATGGTCTTAATGTTCTCAAGCTCCTCGGAAGGAATCTCCACACCTGTGGCTTCCTCAAGAGCCATAACCATCTCAAACAAATCCAACGAATCTGCACCCAAATCTTCCTTAAAAGATGTCTCAGCGCTCAGACCGTCCTTATCAACTCCCAATGAATCTGCTACGATTTCCTTAATTTTCTCCAACATTGTTTTCTTCTCCTTTTTTGATTTTAATAGCTTTTTTAGTTAATTTATTACCAGACAATGAGACTTGCTCCGTAGGAGAGCCCGCCGCCAAAGCCAGCCAACACAAGTTTCATGCCGTGCCTCAGCTTTCCCGCCCGGTTCAACTCATCCAACAAGATTGGTATACTTGCCGATGAGGTGTTGCCATACTCAGACATATTCATAGGAAATTTATTTATATCCACACCCAGCCTTTTTGCCGCTGCTCGGACAATGCGAGCATTTGCCTGATGTAAAATAAAATAATCAATCTGCTCCGTTGTCAGTCCTTCCTTATCAAGAAGCTCCAGGACGACCTCCGGCACCTTGGAAACCGCAAACTTGAACACCTCACCGCCATCCATACGTATAAATGTGTCCTGCCGGTCTTCGCCTGCCGCTGTAATCCTTTGATTTCTGCTGGTACAGGTGAGCACACCGCCTTTTTTGCCCGTGGAATGTGTCACCTGAGCGTGCACTCCCTGCTCCTGAACCCGGAGTACTGCAGCACCGGCTCCATCTCCAAACAAAATACAGGTGGTTCGGTCACTCCAGTCGACCAGATTGGAAAGACACTCTGCTCCAATAATCAATGCCGTGCGGTATATGCCCTGCGCCAGATATGCCTGTGCCGTGTTCAACGCCAGCATGAAACCGGTGCAGGCTCCGTTCAGGTCAAAGCAGGTGGCATTGTCCGCACCAATCATTTGCTGAACCTCACATGCCGTACACGGAACCAGCATCCCCGGCGAGACTGTCGCCACGATAATCAAATCAACTTCTCCCGCCTCCATTCCGGCGTCCTCCAGTGCAGCCTTTGCCGCGCCTGCCGCCAGAACTGCGGTATTCTCTCCATCCGATGCCACATGCCGTCTCGCGATACCCGTGCGCTCCTGAATCCACGCATCGTCCGTATCCACCATCTCAGAGAGCTTATTGTTGTCCCACACCTGAGCCGGTATACAGGACCCTGTTCCCTCGATTTTTCCAATCATTTTGAACTCCATAAATTTTTTCTTTAAAATATTTTGATTTCCAAATCAATTACTTTGCTTTTCAAATTATATCACTATAAAAGTATTTGTCAATAGTTTTTATAATACTTTTTTAGCCACATTTTATCCTTTCCTTTTTGCCGTATTTATGATATAATGGCGCAGTAGGAAATTTACAATACCAAAACACGGTTGAATCTATATCTTTTTGATCGCGCCGGGGGTATAGCTCAGTTGGGAGAGCGCTTGCACGGTATGCAAGAGGTCGTGGGTCCGAATCCCATTATCTCTACTTGGGCATTATAATTAAGACATAAAACTATAGACAATATACATATAATAAAGGAGATTATCATGAGATTAATTACACGTTCTGACTTTGATGGTCTGGCATGTGGTGCTCTCCTGAAGGAAGCAGGCATTATTGACCATTGGAA
>CAZUAP010000072.1:0-11191 GCA_964617975.1 uncultured Acetatifactor sp.
TATCAGCTTTTTCAGTATTTTTATTTTCTCTGTCCTTAATAGACTAATCCATTTGCTTTTCTTCCTGTAGAAAGCGTGGCGCTGATGCTGTCGTCTCTAAAATAAGCCATCTCACAATCCCTGCCATCCGCATAGCAGTCAAAATCAAAGTTGCTTATGTATTCGTCACCCGATCCTTTGTTCTCAAACTCAAAGGTGAGCGTGACGTAATGGTACCCAGACTCAGGCGCAAAATAAGAATCATAGCTTGTATCTTTCTCACACGAAATATATGAAATATTCAAATCGCTCGACTCCACGATATCTCCCACTGCAAAAGCATTTTCGGAAGCCCCCGTATTCGCCTCTGTTGCATATCCGGAATCCTTGTCTCCGTCATAAATAAACTTGATTTTGTCTCCGGTAAAAGCATTCGTCTCATATTCGATTTCAATATCCTGCGCATCCTGCGGTACTTCAAAAACTACGGTACCTTCCGTCGTTCTTCCCGGGGATAAAGTTGCAGACAAATCATTATCCGTATAATGCGCATCGACATTATAGCCGTCTGCATACCCCTCGAAACTGAATACGGATACCGAAGCATCTGAACTGCCCTGATTTTCAAAAGCGAGCTTTATAAAAATATACTTATTCCCATCCTGAGGCTGCAAAAATTCATTTTCTTCTTTGTATTCTCCACTTGCGACATAAACAATCTGCATATCACTGTCTTTTAAAACGTCACCGACGTGATATTCCGTTTTTTTCTCCGTCTCCTCGGTTCCTGTTTCCGTGGTTTCCGCTTTCGACTCTGTGGTTTCAACCTCCCCCACCTTTGAAGGCGACGAATCACCGGATGACGAGCCGCTTCCCATTGCCATTGCTCCAAAAAGCGAAAAGCACAGCATGAGTGCCAACCCCTTTTCTTTGTTCTTCATATTTCTTTTTCCTCCTCTTTGAAATGTTCATTCATGAAATGAATTTTTATAATAAAAACAGCTATTGCTTCAGCCAGAAATTCAACGAGCAAATCAAACACATCAAACGTTCCCTCAACCACTGACGTGAGCTGCAGAATCTCCAGCACTGTTGAAAATATAAATGCAAGCATAAATATTTTCAGCAAATCTGCTGCATTATTACCGATGATACTGTATAGAGCAAAAACCAACGCATATCCCCATATCATGTCTGGCAAATAATTGCGAATAAACCTTACAAGCCTGAAATGTGAACCCGCATTATTTACATGAAATCCTATGCCGAGCAAAGCATCTATGCGTTTCACAAAAATCACCTCCGGTGCCAGAAAGTAATAGATGCAGGCTCCAACCAGCAGAGGCACCAGCACATTTGTTACCCAGAGACTTCCTTTTCGCTTCATGCAATTATCTTCCTTAAAAACTACATTCCTTTGTATATTAATACACATTATAGCATATTGTGATTATATCCACAATGGGCAATTTCACAACACCGTTCTATAATTTTACTATAAACAGCAAGGAGTTGATTACTATCATAAGCTATCGCCCACTTTGGGAAACAATGGAGCGCAAGGGAATCACGCAATATTTTCTGTTAAAATCGGGAATTGATAACAAGACACTGGATAGTTTAAAAAAGAACAAAAATATCACTCTCTTGACTGTCGAAAAGTTGTGCGACATCATAGATTGTTCGCCGAATGATATTGTTGAGTTTAAATAGAACAGAACATTCCTGTCTGAATAATATAAGTTCATTTCTTGCTTTTGGGATTTTAAAGAATATCTCCCTGTTTTTCTTTTTCCATATAGTTCACAAACCGTCCCGCCGCTCCTGTCAGCCGGATTCCCTTGCGAAAGCTCATATAAATGCGCTGCTTGTAATCCGCAGACGGAAGTTTCCGACAACTCACCGCATAGTTTGCCAGACCGTCCACCCAGGGCACAATCGCGCAGCCAAATCCATGCGCCACTAAAGATGCAATGGCTTCCTCATGCGGTGCACAATACGCATACTCAAATTGCACCTGTTCCTTTTGCTCGATTTCATTCATCAGGGTGCGCATTGCGGAACCCTCATCATAACCAATCAGGGGGAGCTCTGACACTGATTTCCATGTCAGGGTATCGGTCTTGTCAGCCGTCTGCCACGCGTTTTCTGCCTGTGTTTCGGGGCAAAGGAAAACCAGCGGACGCTCGAATAAAAGCACCTGCTCCACCCCCTCCTCTCCGGTCGCAGAACAGATTAATACATCATAAATCCCGTTTTTCAGCCTGCGCACCAGCTCTGGCGTCTGCTCACAGGCAAGCTCGAATTTCACGTTCTGATTTTCGCTGCCTGCCAAAAAACCCTGCATAATCTCAGGGACATACGTTCCAAACACGTTCGTGATACAGCCCATGCGGATTTTTTTCTCTTTCTCCTCAGAAAACCGGGACATATGCTGTCCCGCCTCCTCGATTTCCGTCAGAATCCGCTTTACGTGTTTCCAAAATTCACTGCCCTCCTGCGTCAGTTTCAGTCGATGCCCCTCACGCAAAAAAAGCGATACCCCAAGTTCCTCCTCCAGCTTTTTCATCGATACGCTGAGGCTGGGCTGCGAAATATAAAGCGCTGCTGCTGCCTGTCCGATGTGCTGCATCTGTGCTAATTTATCAAAATACTGCAACTGATTGATTGTCATGCTCTCACCTAATCCAAATTATTAGTTTTAAACTATGTTTTCATAAATTTATAATATTTGTTTCATTTTATTATGGAGACTATACTTTGTAAAGTGAAAAAAATGGGGAAAAAGAAGGGAGAATTTTTTTATGCCTGTTACCAACCAAACGAAACATTCCGCATCGATTCAGATGCTTACCTGTTTCACCATCATTCTCTGGGGAAGCCTTTACGTTGTCAGCAGACAGGTGCTCGCTTACATACCTGCGCTGTTCCTGCTGTTGTTACGTTTTGTCATTTCCTCGGTCGTCCTGCTTTGTATCGCCAAATTCAGAAAGTGCCGACCTGTCCAGCGCGAGGACTGGAAACTGATGTTCTTTGTCGGTTTTTGCGGATACTTTCTCTCCAACGCAGCCTTACTGCTCGGAATTAAATATTCCAACGCCTCTTTTTCCTCGCTGGTAAATTCTATGACACCAATTTTCATTACTTTCTTTGCCTCTATTATTTTGAAGGAGCGAATGAAGAAGAAAGAAACCGTTTCCCTTGTAATTTCGGTCATCGGTGCCATATTTATCATCGGACATCCTGACGGCTCAATTTCTTTTTCCGGGATTCTTTACTGCCTGTTTTCATTGGTTATGTGGTCTTTCTCGACCATTTATATCAAAAAACTGACTGCAAAATACGACCCAATCTTGATTACCGGACTCGGCATGGGAATTGCTGCGCTTTTTGCGCTGCCCGCTTCTGCTGTGACGATGTCGGCTGACCTTTTATCCTCCATCTGGGCCATGCGCGGTGAACTGTTTCTTCCGGTTCTCTATATCTGCATCGCATGCACGGCTGTTGCCCACCTGATTTGGAATTACGTGCTTTCCAAGGAAGATGCTACCCGCTGTGCAGCCTACTATCCGCTGCAGCCGCTGACTTCCATGCTCCTGGGCGCAATCTTTTTGAAGGAATCCGTTTCCATAAATTTTGCAATCGGTACACTTTTCATCCTGGCAGCGATGGTGCTGCGCTCCGTGACCTTGAAAAAGACAGAAACAAGATAAAAATTTTTTGTTTGATTTTCAGATAAATTTGTGATAAAGTCTAGTTAATCGAGTAGCCGAAAAGGTGCAAGTCCAGATTATGGATTTGCACCTTTTTTCTGTTTCCGATAACATTCAGGAGGTAATATTAATTATGGAACAAACAAATCAGAATTTTCTAGCCACAGATGGCGTGGGCAGCCTCATGCGGAAATATGCAATTCCCTGTATTATTTCGCTGCTTGTCGGCGCGCTCTACAATATCGTGGACCAGATTTTCATTGCAAATGCCGATTATCTGGGCTCCTACGGCAATGCTGCCAACACGGTGGTATTTCCGCTGACCGTCATTGCACTGGCTATCGCTGTCATGATTGGGGACGGCTGCTGTGCCTTTGTGAGCCTCAGTCTCGGCAAGAAACATCCGGAAGATGCAAACCGCAGCGTGGGAAATGCCATCGTGCTTACTGTGGTCTGCGGCATCATCCTGTGTGCAGTTTACCTGCTGTTTCAGGAGCAAATCATCTCCATGTTCGGCGGTACGGTAAATGCCGAGACCTTCAAGCATTCAAAGGAGTATTTCTTCTATATCTCCCTCGGCATACCGTTCTATATGTTCGGTCAGGCGATGAATCCTGTCATCCGCGCGGACGGCAGCCCTAAATTTGCCATGGTTTCCACGCTTGCGGGAGCCGTTATCAATATCATTCTCGACCCGATTTTTATTTTCGCATGCAGGTGGGGAATGATGGGAGCGGCTGTGGCCACTGTCATCGGGCAGGTTGTCACCGCCATCTTGGCTGTCTGGTATCTGGCTCATACCAAAACAGTACGTCTCTCCGGGCAGGAATTTCAATTAAATTCAAGGATTGTGGGACACTCACTGAACCTTGGCATATGCAGCTTTCTCTCGCAGATTTCACTGGTGGCTGCGATGGCTGCAATCAACAACATGATACGCAAATATGGCGCAATGGACGCGGTGTTCAGTCAGGAGGAATATGCACAAATTCCCATGGCTGTAGTCGGCATTGTCATGAAATTTTTCCAGATTGTCATTTCCATCGTAGTGGGTATGGCTGCCGGATGTATCCCGATTGTGGGCTTTAACATGGGCGCCGGTCTCAAGCACAGGGTGAAGGACCTGTTTACCAAACTGCTTTTATGCGAGGCAGCCGTGGGCTTGATTGCCCTGCTTATCGTAGAACTGCTGCCGCGCCAGCTTATTGCCATCTTCGGTGCTGCCAACGAAAGTGTATATTATACGGAGTTTGCCCTGAAAGCCTTCCGTATTTATCTGTGCATGATTGTGCTTGCATGTGTGAACAAGGCGACATTTATCTTTTTACAGGCGATGGGAAAAGCGGCAGCTTCCACCGCACTCTCGATGGTTCGGGAAATTGTATTTGGTGTGGGATTTGCAATTTTGCTGCCCAGGTTTTTCGGACTGGACGGGGTACTGTACTCCATGCCCGTCTCAGATGTCCTGACAGCGGTCATCTCTGCCATCATTATCGCAATCACATACAGGGAGCTGTCGTAGCTTACATAATGCGGGGAATCAGGTTTTCATTTGCCCAGCAGATGGCTTATGATGTTCTCATATTCCCCGCCATATATGTTCCCTTGTGCCAATTTCTCACAGACATTTTTACCTTTTAAAACAATGCAAAAACCGCTGCAATAACCACTGCCGGCAGGACGTTGGCGACACGGATTGTTTTTGGCCAGATTAAATTGACCCCGACGCACAGAATCAGCACATTGCCCACCAACGTAATATTGCTGAGCGCCTCATCCGTCACAAAAGGCGCCACCTGTCTTGCCAAAATCGTAATCGTTCCCTGTAAAACTGCTACAGGTATCGCAGAAAAGCCACACCCTTTTCCCATAGATGATGTCATCATCATAATAATTATCAAATCAAGAATTGCCTTTGCAAAGAGAGTTGCGTGATTTCCGCTGATTCCATCCTGTATGGAGCCTATAATAGCCATCGCCCCAATACACACGGTTAATGAGGAAATCACGAAAGCGTCTACAAATTGATTATCTCCCTTGCTGCCGGTTTTATCGCGCAGCCACGTTCCAAATCGTTCAAATAACTGCTCCAAATTGAAAAATTCTCCGAACAGTGCCCCCAGTGCCAGCGAAATCGCCATCATCACGGTTCCCTGTGTATCCAGACTTGCGCTCAACTGATTTGAAGTTTCCGATATATTCACCACAAGCATCTGTGAAAGTGTACTTCCCAGAGCCATTACAACCACTGCAAATCCCACCGCTTTGGTGATTGTCTCCTGGTATCTCTCCTTCAGAAAATTTCTCGATATAAGTCCTCCCACGCAACCCGCGATGATTGCGAGAACATTGACGATTGTTCCTAATCCGACCATGGAATATAATTCCTTTCGTTAAACTTATGTTTTTCATACTTCCATTAAAAAACAACACTTAGATATAATACAACAAATTTGCGGATATGGAAAGCAGTATCTTTGGCACTTTCCAATAAAAAACAGCACGCGGAGAGATTCCGCGCACTGTTTCAGAATACATATTCATCACTGATACTTTAAGGTCACCGTCATCTTCGGTTTCTTTATAACACCGCCGTTTTTATCCAGCCATGTCAAAAACACCTCTTTCCAGGACAAGTCCTCTCCCCGCTCCGGTACTATGTCGGTGTCGGGCAGCGAGCCGGCATAATAAGCGACCTCGTACGTTTCGTCCGGGTTCAGCTCTGTGCCATCCGGCAGTCTGCAGGAAACCACTCTCCGTCCTTCGTCCGCCCATGGATTGAACTCCACCTGCAGTCCGTATGCCACATAGTAGACAGACATACCCTGGGTGTTGTTTCTTTCCTCCGAATTATTCAAAATATCTATAATCTGCTGTCCTGTCATCTCAGACGCTACAACACACCCAGCCCAGCGATTGTCCTCCTCCGAATCAGATTCCTTCTCCGGCGTCAGGCAGGCGAGCATTGAATCTGTAATGTCTCCCTGATACAAATATCCATTGGTGGATTCACCCCACTCTCCGCCGCGGCAAATACCGATGGACGCATCCATCAAATCGGCATACATCTCTGCCATGGTATAAGCTGTCTCCAGACGCGTCAGCGTGGTCTCCACCTGACCGTAGACCTCCGTCTCTGCGGCAGTGCCCTCCAGGAATTGGTCTCGGGCTGCATCCGCCGCCAGCAGCCAGTCTGCCACACTCATATCACCATTCAGCATATCTGCAGCAGTTGACAACATCTGCCGCTCCACCTGTTTATTGGTCTCGCCTGCTGCCAGATAGAACGTATTGATGACCTGTCCTTTTTCAATCGTCCCGATAATCTCCTCGGAAAAGACATTGTCATTCAACGGCACTCCCATCACATTGGAAACCTGAAAATCCTCTCCCATCAGCATCTTCTGTCCTTCCACCGAGCTCAGATAACTGAGAATGTCGAGAAGAATTTCCTTCTTTTCCTCACTTTCCTCCGCAGCGCTCTTATTGATTGCCATATAATATCCGGGGATACCATAAAGGTAATCACCGTTCTCCTCGTCGGATGTCCAGAAGGGCATCATGGCAACCTCATGGTCAGACTTATAATTTCTGGCATAGCTCAAGGCGTTCTGACACTCAATAATCATTGCCGCCGTGTGGTCTTCATACATCATCTGGCTTCGCTCAGAGGGTGCCACCTCGATATCAGACGCCGAGAAGATTCCGTCCGCTGCAAGTTTTTTGAAATTCTCTGCGGCCTGCTCCATATGGCCGATCATACTCCCCTGCCCCTTCTGATATTCCTCAAGCCAGAGATAATTATCTTTTCCGGCATATGTACTTTCAAAATTGTAGGTGTTAAAGAGAATCTGAAACATATCCGGATACATCATGGAAACCTGCAGAGGCACAACCTGTCCGTCGTCATACGACCTTATGGTGTCCATCAGTTCCAAAAAACCGGAATAACTGTGGGGTACTTCCCATCCGTTTTCCTCAAACAGGGTTTTATCATATACAATCCCGTAAACATCCATGGGGCCCGGGAGATAATACAGATTGCCCTCACTGTCCGCGCAACTGTCCACAGCCGTCATATAGTAATTATCCACGAAGGGTTCCGCCGACAAATTCAACAGATACTGGTCTGCAATGTCCGTCACCACCGGGAGCCTTCTGGACAAAATCAAATCCGATTCCACTCCCGCCTCCAAATTGGCCCTCATGGTGTAGATAGAATCCGTGGAGCCGTCATGCCGCAGCACAATATCCACCTCCGGGAACTGTTCCTCCAAAACCTGCTCCAGATTGGAATTTTGTCCCGCACCGAATTCCACGCGCACCGTAATCATAGTCTTTGCCTGATTCACAGGCGTAGTTGTAATAATTTCATTTTCCTGCGCACCCTGCATCGTTTCCTTTTGTCCGCACCCGGCCATAATACTCATCAGTATCAATGGCACAACCATCCGCAATACCTTCTTTTTCATAACAAATACCTCTTAAACTAATACCCCTTACATATCCGTCTTTCTTAATATGTATCTACTTTTTACTGACTTCCTGCCCATTTCTGTAACGCTCCAGTACAGAGAACAGCAAT
This sequence comes from uncultured Acetatifactor sp., assembly GCA_964617975.1. GTDB lineage: Bacteria > Bacillota > Clostridia > Lachnospirales > Lachnospiraceae > Acetatifactor. The sequence continues at coordinate 8,278 of CAZUAP010000072.1, forward strand.
TTAATGTCAATCGGTTTCGCCACATGGTCATTCATTCCTACCTCTTTCGCCATCTTCACATCCTCCCGATACGCGTTGGCAGTCATGGCAATAATGGGTATCGTCTTTGCCATGGGATGAGAGGAGGCTCTGATTGCCCTGGTGGATTCATAGCCATTCATGACAGGCATCATCACATCCATCAATATGGCATCGTAATCACCCGGCTCGGACATCACAAATTTATCATACGCCTCCTGTCCGTTTACCGCCTTTGTCACAATAATTCCTTCGTCCCTCAAAATTTCGGTGGCAATCTCCATATTTAATTCGTTATCTTCCACCACCAGCACCTTCATACCACAAAGCTGCGCGCTCTTGTCATAAGGTGCCCGCTCCCGATGCTCCTCATCAATATCGAAAGTAATGTCCACAGTAAAACAGCTGCCCTCGCCCAGCTTGCTTCTCACGCTGATGCTGCCTCCCATCAGTGCAATATATTTTTGGGAGATTGCCATTCCAAGCCCCGTGCCCTGATAGGTACTTCTGCCGCCCTTTTCTTCCTGAGAAAATTCATCAAAAATTCTCTTCTGAAATTCCTCGCTGATTCCGATACCGGTATCCTCAAACTCAAAGCGATAGGTGACCTTTTTGCCCTCAAATGCTGTCTCCTTCACCCTGAGCTCAATCCGTCCGCTGTCTGGTGTAAATTTCACGGCATTTCCCAAAATATTGATGAAAATCTGACGCAGATGCAGCTCGTCCCCATAGACAAAGGGATGTGCAAGCTCATCACATTTTTTCACAAAGTTCAAATCTCGTGACACAAGCTGTCCCTCAATAATAGAGGCACAGTTGTTGACCAAAAGCCTTATATCCAGCGGCTCATGAGAAACCACAACCTTGCCGCTCTCTATAGAGCTCATATCCAATACATCATTAATCAATGTAAGCAAATGCTCCGCTGCACCATTAATCTTTCGTACACATTCATCCACTTTTTCCGGATTATCTTTGTTTTTGACAGCTATATGGGTCATGCCCAATATTCCGTTAATCGGGGTCCTGATATCATGGGACATATGCGCCAAAAATTCGCTCTTGGCTGCGTTAGCATTCCGCGCTTCCTGCGCTGCCACCTCCAACAGCTTGTTGCTTTTCTCCTGCTGTGCCATCAGCTTTTTGTCATTTCTGTTGTTAGTAACCGTGAAAAACAGGCAGCACAAAATCGCAATGCACGCCACAATCACTCCCACAAAGTACCGAATCATGGAATTCATAAACTCCGTTGAGCGCACTCCCAGCACCCTGGTGGGTACAAACAGGAGCACCGTCCAGTCAGACTCCTTCACCGGCACTGTGGAGACGAAATAATTCTCGGTACTGCTTTTTTCCCTGAATTCCGCACAAAAACTCTCTCTGTTATTGACAGAGTTGACCAAATCCTCCGCATTGCCGCCCATCAGAAATTCATCCTCACTCAGCGCGGTAATCACATTAAATTCTTCTATGAAAGTCTTGGAGTAGGTCTGTTTGTACAGACGCCGCCCCTGCTGGTTCACCAGATAGGTGTAGCACTCATCCTCAAACATGGAGATGCCCAGGTAATCCTGAAGCGTATCTATCGGCAGCGCAACCGCCACATGGGATAACACCGCGCCATCCTCTCCGAAAGCCTTTTCCGTTTCAAGTGTGGTCAGAAATACCATGCACGATTTTTTCTCGTTAAAAATCCTGATATCCCGGATAACCGGTTTATTCTCCTGCGCCAGCAAATCTTCATCATTGCTCCACCGGCCTGTTTTCCCTTCGGAACTGTAATATCTGCCCTGGTCATCGATTGCCAGAAGGACTCCGTTGTCGATAAAAAGCATCTGAGACAGTTCATCTAAGACCTCTGTGACATTGTCCCGGTTTATTTCATTCTGCTCAATAAAAAGGGCCGCCGAATTCGATTTCTCCTGCATGGTATCGATGGTGACATCGATAACCTCCGATATCTTCATAGTCAGTTCAATCAGATGGCTCTGCCTCTCCGTGAACAGCTGCGCCTTCACCGTCTGATAAAAGCGCACGGTTGAGACAGCCAGAATTCCTGCAATCAGCAGGACAATTATCCATATGTAACTTTGATTTTTTGTCTTTTTCATATTTGATTCCTTGTCGAGTTATTAAAACAAAATGAGAACCTCACTGCAAGAATGAGATTCTCATCAAAATTAACAGGGCTATGGAATTTTTCAGTCTGATATTCAAGTAATGTAAATCCATATTTTCAAAAATTAATTAATTTCATCTGAAAATATCATCCTATGTTTTGAATAGCTGTAAGAAGTTTTTCGCTTTATTATATCACCAACAAATAAAATATGCAACATTTTTGCATTGCAACCGCTTCTAAATGCAACCACTTCTAATCAAATACTCTCTTTAATACTTCAATAACATCTTCATTCTTAAGCCCATAACTTTTCAAAGAATTATCATCAAATGGTTCTTTCGTCAAAGTATCAATAAAGACATCAATATCTGTTTTTACTGATACAGGAAGGTTCTCAGCACTTTCGAGCATCAGTTCTGCGGCAATTCTTAATACATCTTTTTTGTGCTTTTTAATATCATTAGAATCTACAGCTTCGCCATTATCTTTTCTTTGCTTTAAATCAAGATATGCTTTTGTCTTGAACAGAATCAGATACTCTGGACGAAGTACAGAAAGTCCATTCGCGACAGCTTTACCATCCACCAGTACTCTGTAATAGTCATCATCAAGCAAAATGGCTGACAGACTCGGCACTGTATCATCAATATGTGCGGTCATAACTATTTGAAACGTTTTCATTGCTATCAATAAGAATGGTTTCATCCAGCCCCAAATCCCCAAGCAAACGCAGATAAATATCTACATTTCCATCCTTGTCCACCTCGATTTTCT
>CAZUAP010000073.1:0-11148 GCA_964617975.1 uncultured Acetatifactor sp.
CGTCATTGATGCAACGGAGCGCATGGTTGCCACTGTGTGCAAGGAGGCTATCGGCCTGGAGGTTTCGCTTCCCATCATGCGCATGACCTGGCAGGAGGCAATGGACCGCTTTGGCTCTGATAAGCCGGATACCCGTTTCGGGATGGAGCTTGTGGATGTGTCCGAGGTGGTGAGAGGCTGTGGATTTGGCGTGTTCAGCGGTGCCTTGGATGCCGGAGGAAGTGTCCGCGGCATCAATGTGAAGGGTCAGGCGGAGATGCCCCGCAAAAAGATTGACGCCCTCGTAGAGTTTGCAAAGGGTTATGGCGCAAAGGGATTGGCATATCTGTCCGTGATGCCGGATGGGACATACAAGTCCTCCTTCGCGAAGTTTATGTCGGAGGAGGAGCTGAAGGCTTTGGTGGCTGCCATGGGCGGTGAGACCGGAGATTTGCTCCTGTTTGCAGCAGACAGGCTAAAGATTGTGTATTCCGTGCTGGGTGCTCTCAGAATTGAGGTGGCACGTCAGCTTGATATGATTGACAATAATAAATTTAACTTCCTGTGGGTTACGGAGTTCCCTCAGTTTGAGTGGAGTGATGAGGAGGAGAGATATGTGGCTATGCATCATCCCTTCACCATGCCCATGGATGAGGATTTGCCTATGCTTGAAACAGAGCCGGGCAAGGTGCGTGCAAAAGCATATGACATCGTGTTGAACGGTGTGGAGTTGGGCGGCGGAAGTGTGAGAATCTTCCAGAGTGACGTGCAGGAGCGTATGTTTGAGGCACTCGGCTTTACCAAGGAAAAAGCTCATGAGCAGTTTGGATTCCTGTTAGATGCCTTCAAGTATGGTGTTCCCCCTCACGCAGGACTGGCCATCGGTCTGGACCGTTTTGTGATGCTGCTGGTGAAGGCTGACAGTATCCGCGAGGTGATTGCCTTCCCCAAGGTGAAGGATGCCTCCTGTCTTATGTCCGAAGCGCCCAATGTGGTGGATCCTGCGCAGCTTGAGGAATTGTCATTGGCAATTACCGTGAAAGCAGAAGAATGAGATTATACCTGCTCTCTGTGGAAGAATTGAAGGATGGTTCCGATGGGGACAGGCTAAGAGCCCATGCGAGGAGCAGACTGGACGTCTGCCGTCTGGAGAAGGTACAGCGCCTGCGCCCGGGGAAAGAGGCAGATCTTGCCCTGGGCGCAGGGCTTTTGCTGCAGCTTGCGGCGCAGTCCATGGATCAGCACAGGGCGCAGTCCATGGAGCAGCGTACAACGCAGTCCATGGAGCAGTCCTCAGAAATTATGCAGGTACAGCCGGAATTGCTGACAGTGTCCGGAGTGCTGGCAAAGCTTGGAGACACGGTGCAAATTGCTTACCGGCAGGGCAACCGTGGCAAGCCGGATTTTGCGGCAGGACCGTGGCATTTTAATTTGTCCCATTCGGAACAGTATGTCTGCTGTGCGCTGGCAAGGGAAGAAATTGGTGTGGATATCCAGAGGATGCGGCAGCTGAATGAGATGCAGCTGGCAGAACGTTTTTTTTCACAGGCAGAACGGCTAAGCCTTTTGGAATGCAGCTTGGGGGAGAAACGGACAGACCGGTTTTACCGGCTGTGGGTGAAAAAGGAAGCCTACGCCAAGCTCACGGGTGAGGGTATTGCAGCGACAGTTGGGAAGGATACGGAGGAACTTTCGGAGATTGTGGAATGGCAGGAGTATCGGGAGCCGGAAGGATACCGCATGGCGTTGTGTCGTTATAAAAGCTGTTATAAAAAAATATAATATTATGAGGAATGTTGTATTATGTCCGGAATGAAAAGATTATTGATTTATCTCAAGGATTACAAAAAAGAGTCGGTGCTTGCACCGCTCTTTAAATTATTGGAGGCATTTTTTGAACTGCTGGTGCCCCTTGTGATGGCGGGCATCATTGACAGGGGAATTGCCAATAGTGACAAAAGCTATATTGTCAGGATGGGGTTTTGTCTGATTGCTTTGGCGGTCGTAGGTCTGACGGCTTCCATTACAGCGCAGTTTTTTGCCGCCAAGGCGGCGGTGGGATCTTCCACCAAGCTCAGACAGGCTTTGTTCAATTATATTCAGGATTTGGAGTTTACCAATATCGATAAGGCGGGAACCTCCACGATGATTACCCGTATGACCAGCGATATCAATCAGGTGCAGAACGGGGTAAATATGGTGTTGCGTCTTTTCTTGCGCTCTCCGATTATCGTTTTTGGCGCCATGATTATGGCATTTACCATCGATGTAAAAAGTGCATTGGTGTTTGTGGTGGCAATCCCGCTTCTGGCAGTGGTTGTCATGGGCATCACCTTCTTTACGATTCCATTATACAAAAAGGTGCAGGCTGGGCTGGACAAGGTACTTTCCACCACCAGAGAAAACCTGACCGGAGTGCGGGTTATCCGGGCTTTCCATCGGGAGGCGCAGGAGGAAGAACAGTTTCATGAGGAGAATACGGCACTGTTGAACCTTCAGGTCTTTGTGGGAAAAATCAGTGCGTGCATGAATCCTGTGACCTATATCATCGTGAATTTTGCCATTGTCGCGCTGATTTACACCGGCGCAGTGCAGGTCAATCTGGGCAATCTGAGCCGCGGTGAGGTGGTGGCTATCATCAATTATATGTCCCAGATTCTGGTGGAGCTGGTGAAACTGGCAAATCTGATTATCACTGTGACAAAGGCACTTGCCTGTGCAGACCGGGTGGCAGCCGTGTTTGAGATACAGCCGGAAAGGACAGCCAACAGACATTTGACGGATTCTGCTACAGAAAATTTGATAACGCCTTCAGACAAGTCCGGCTCTCCTTATCTGGACTTTCATCATGTATCCCTCACCTATCAGGATGCGGGAGCGGAGACCCTGAAGGATATTCATTTTGCGGTGAACAAGGGAGAGACCATCGGTATCATCGGCGGCACCGGTTCCGGCAAATCCTCCCTGATTAATTTAATTCCCGGTTTTTATGATGCTACAGAAGGGGCGGTTACACTGGAGGGCAAAGACCTGAGGAGTATACCTGCGGATGAGCTGAGATCCCGCATTGGCGTGGTGCCCCAGAAGGCAGTTTTATTTAAGGGAACCATCCGCAGCAATCTGCTGTGGGGCAAGCCCGATGCCACGGACGAGGAGCTGTGGCGTGCTGTTGATTTGGCTCAGGCGAGAGAGGTTGTGGAGGGCAAGGACGGACAGCTAGACGCAGCCGTCGCTCAAAACGGCAGGAACTTCTCAGGCGGTCAGAGACAGCGGTTGACCATTGCAAGAGCTTTGGTCAGAAATCCGGAGATTTTGATTCTGGATGACAGTGCCTCCGCATTGGATTATGCCACGGATGCAAAGCTGAGAGCGGCTCTGCACACGCTGGCGGGCAATATGACGGTTTTCATTGTCTCCCAGAGAGCTTCCACCATCCGTTATGCGGACAAGATTGTAGTGTTGGATGACGGGGAGATGGCAGGCGTGGGAACCCACGAAGAACTTTTGGAGAGTTGCACAGTCTATCAGGAGATTTACTATTCTCAATATCCTGAGGAGAGGAGACAGGCATGAATCAAAGCAAAGAAACCAATAAAGAAACCAATAAAGAAACCAATCAGGAAACCAGTAAAGAAACAATCAAAAAAGTAATGAAATACATTCAAAGATATTGGTTTATGGTCGCCCTGTCTCTGCTGCTTGCAGTGGTTGTGGTTGTTCTGACCCTCTACGTGCCCATCCTCACCGGAGATGCGGTGGATTTGCTGCTGGGCAAGGGACAGGTGGATATGCAGGCTATCTTTGCCATCATGAGGAAAATCGGCGTGGTGGTGCTTATCACAGCGGCGGCACAGTGGGTCATGAACACCTGCAACAACTATATCACCTATCATGTGATTCGGGATATCAGAGAGGATGCCTTCCGCAAATTGGAGGTTTTGCCGCTGCAATATATGGACACCCATGCCTACGGTGATGTGGTGAGCCGCGTGATCGCGGATGTAGATACCTTTGCGGACGGTCTGCTCATGGGTTTTACCCAGTTGTTTACCGGCGTGCTCACAATCTTTGGCACGCTGGGTTTTATGTTGGTGACCAATATTCCCATCACATTGGTGGTGGTGTGCATCACGCCGGTCTCTTTTCTGGTGGCGCGCTTTATCGCCACTAAGACTTATGCGATGTTCAAAGAACAGTCCGAGGCGAGAGGCGAACAGACGGCCTTGATAGAGGAGATGGTGGGAAATCTGAAGGTGGTTAAGACCTTTTCCAGAGAGCAGGCAGTGAAGGACGAGTTCGGGGAGATTAACGCCAGACTGCAGAAAAGCTCCCTGAGAGCGATTTTCTTCTCCTCCCTCACCAATCCGTCCACCAGGTTTGTAAACAGTCTGGTATACGCGGGAGTGGGAGTGTTTGGTGCGCTGCTTGCCTTGAGAGGTGGTATCAGCGTGGGGCGGTTGTCCTGTTTTTTAAGCTATGCTAACCAGTATACCAAGCCTTTTAACGAGATTTCGGGGGTGATTACGGAACTGCAGAATGCCATTGTCTGTGCCTCCCGTATCTTTGCCTTGATTGAGGAACAGCCCCAGATTCCCGAGGCGGAGAATGCCCGCACGCTGGAGGAGGCAAAGGGGGAAGTGGCTCTGGATAAGGTGTATTTTAGGTATGTGCCAGACAAGCCCCTGATTCAGAACTTCAACCTTCAGGTAAAACCCGGACAGCGGGTGGCTATCGTGGGACCTACAGGATGTGGCAAGACTACGGTTATCAATCTGCTGATGCGGTTTTATGACGTGAATGAGGGTGCCATCAAAGTGGATGGAACGGATATCCGGGATTACACCAGAGGAAGCCTGCGGACGAATTACGGCATGGTGCTTCAGGAGACTTGGCTTAGGGCAGGAACCATCCGGGACAATATCTGTATGGGCAAACCCGATGCCTCGCAGGAGGAAGTGGAGGCTGCGGCGAAGGCCGCCCATGCCCACAGTTTTATCAAGCGGCTCCCCAAGGGCTATGATACCGTCATCACGGAGGATGGGGGCAGCCTTTCCCAAGGACAAAGGCAGCTGCTGTGTATCGCTCGGGTGATGCTCTGTCTGCCGCCCATGTTGATTTTGGATGAGGCAACCTCCTCCATTGATACACGCACGGAGTTGAAGATTCAGAATGCTTTTGCGCGCATGATGGAAGGGAGAACCAGCTTTATCGTCGCTCACAGACTCTCCACCATCAAGGAGGCGGATATCATTCTTGTGATGCGGGACGGCAACATCATTGAGCAGGGCAATCACGAGACATTGCTTGCTCAAAACGGTTTCTATGCGGAACTCTACAACAGCCAGTGGGCAACCTGATTCAATGCCTGACTCAGGGGGGTTCTGACTAAATATTCTTTATCACATGACCGATATAAAAGACAGAGGGACGCTGGTTAAACCGGTATTTCCCAATGAAAATTTTGAAATCAGTATTCAGTAGAAGCAGAGGAGATAGAGGACAGGGAGGGAACCCTATGAGAGTGGACAACAATATCACGCTGTATGTGGGAGCGCAGCCCACGAATTCTGCAGCCACGGAGGGCGATAGCAGGAATCAGGACAACCGTAAGACTGTGTTTGCGGGCAATTTGAATCAAAATGATACGCTGCAGGATGGGATTGAGCAGAAGAAGGCTCAGGCCAAAGAGCAGGCTATGAAGGTGGTGGGGGATGCCTTCGCAGGTGACCGCGCCATCGACACGGATATTGACAACAGGCGCACCCATGTGAAGGAGCTGAAGGAGGACAAAGTACTGTTTCAGGAGGAAAAGGATGGAATTGCCACGCAGAGAGAGGATGTGGAGAAAGCCCGGGAGGCCGGGGATGTCAGCGAAGCGGAATACATCCAGATGACGAAGGATTTGGATGAGGCAGAGAAAGCCTGTGATGAAAAGTTGAATAAAAATGAAGGTGAGATTCTGGAGGAGAATGCGACCATCAGTGCAATTCACCGGGAACGGTTAAAATCTTCTCCCATGGTGGATGCCCAGAAACAGGCAGACGAAATCTTGGATGCAGCCTCAAAAGAAATCATCGGCATGGTTGCGGATGAGGCAAAGGAGCACTTGGATGCGGAGGCTGATGAGCGGGATGAGAAGGCTGAAAAGCTGAAAGAGCAGCAGGAGCAGATTGAGGAGTTTATCGAGAAGAACCGCGAGAAACGAGAGGAGACAGAAGAACTTCTGGAGGATATGCCCGCGCAGGAGATGCTCACACTGAATCAGCGGCAGACGGATGTACAGACTGAGGTACAGAATATTTTGAATAAAATGAAACTGGTGGCAGAGGATATCAAGGGTGCAGCAGTGGACGAGAGCCTGTAGGGAACCTTTTGGGAGCCTCTCTCATATTCTGATAGAGAATAGAGTATCTATCGGAATCTGAGGGAGGCTTTTATTATGGCATTGGTTGTGCTTGACGCCGGCCATGGCGGTGCAAATCCTGGCGCGATATACAATGGCAGACAGGAGAAGGATGATGTGCTGGCATTGACGATGGCGGTGGGAAAAATTCTGGAGGAGAATGGCGTGGATGTGTATTATACCCGCACTGCGGATATCTATGAGTCCCCATACCAGAAGGCACAGGAGGGAAATGAGGTGGGGGCGGACTGGTTTGTGTCTATTCATCGCAATTCCAGCCCCTACCCGAATCAATATACGGGCGTGGAAACGCTGGTGTACAACAGCTATGGCAGGGCGGCGCAGCTGGCGTACAATATCAATTTTCAGTTGGAGCAGGTCGGCTTTGTTAATCAGGGCGTCAACGAGCGTCCGGGACTGGTGGTGCTCAATTCCACCTCCATGCCTGCGGTGCTGGTGGAGGTGGGGTTCATCAACACGGATGCGGACAATATGCTGTTTGATGAACGCTTTAATGAGATTGCAAGTGCGATTGCCAATGGGATACTGGAGACAGTTTGATTTTTCCATTATAAGAATTTGTAAACTTTACATAAGTATGCAAAAATTTGAGTATCATAGTTATGTAAAGAGAGGATTGTGCAATGGAAATTTTCGATTGGCTGACTATGATGGGTGGTCTGGCGCTTTTTTTGTATGGAATGCATCTGATGGGAGACGGGCTCTCCAAGGCATCCGGCGGCCGGCTGGAGCGTATTTTGGAGAGATTGACCAATTCCCCTGTCAAGGCGGTGCTTATGGGGGCGGGGGTGACGGCGGTAATCCAGTCCTCCTCTGCCACCACGGTCATGGTGGTGGGATTTGTGAACTCCGGCATCATGAAACTGAATCAGGCGGTGGGGATTATCATGGGAGCCAATATCGGCACCACAATCACTTCGTGGATTTTGGGACTCAGCGGAATTGAGTCATCCTCCACGCTTGTACGGCTGTTGAAACCCACCTCCTTTTCCCCGATTCTTGGGATGATTGGGGTGGCTCTTTTGCTGTTTTTTAGGAAAGATAAATTAAAAAATATTGCCACGGTTCTGGTGGGATTCTCGATTCTGATGTTCGGGATGGACACCATGAGCAGCGCGGTGAAACCGCTGGCATCCGTGCCGGAATTTACGGGGATGCTGACGCGCTTTTCCAACCCGGTGCTGGGGATGCTGGCAGGTCTGGTGCTGACGGCGGTAATCCAGTCCTCCTCCGCTTCTGTGGGAATTTTGCAGGCGTTGTGTGCCACGGGAGCGGTGAGCTACGGCACGGCGATTCCCATCATCATGGGGCAGAATATAGGAACCTGTGTCACGGCGATGATTTCCGGAATCGGAGCCGGAAGAAACGCAAAGCGCGCGGCTTTGATTCATCTTTATTTTAATGTAATCGGAACGGTGCTGTTTATGCTGGGATTCTATGGAATCAACGCATTTCGGCCCTTTGGATTTCTGGAGACGGCGGCGGACAGCTTTGGCATTGCGTTGATACACAGTGTATTTAATGTGGGTACGACGTTGATTTTGCTGCCGTTTTCCAGAGCGTTGGTGGGGCTTGCGTGCCTCACCATCAAGACGGTGGACAAGCCCGGCGCCTTAAGCGGGCAGGAGAGCGCGCTGCAGCTTTTGGATGAAAGATTTTTGGGCAGACCGGCACTGGCGGTGGAACAGAGTCATAAGGTTGCGGTGAAGATGGCGCAGCTTGCTCAAGAATCCATGCTGATGGCTATGGGACTTCTGGAGGAGTATGATGAAAAGCGTGCAGCGGAGGTGGCAGAATTAGAAGATGTGGTGGACAGGTTTGAGGAGAGCCTTGGGAGCTATCTGGTGCGGCTTGGGGGCAGAAAGCTGTCCCGGCAGGACAGCCATACTTTGAATGTCATACTTCACAGTATCAGTGATTTGGAAAGAATATCCGATCACGCCTGCAGTATCAGCGAGTCAGCGGAGGAAATGCACCGAAAGGGACTGGAATTCTCCGCGGAAGCATGGGGAGAGCTTTCTTCCTACCGCAGGGTTGTGGAGGATATTCTGAGAATTGCCATGCAGAGTTTTGTGGATGAGGACATGGAGCTGGCGCGGCAGGTGGAGCCTATGGAGGAGATGATTGACGGTCTGAACATGGAGGTCAGAAAGCATCATATCCTGCGTCTGAGGGAGGGGAAATGTACCATTGAACTCGGTTTCGTTCTGGCTGACATTTCCACCGATTTTGAGCAGGTCGCAGACCATTGCTCCAACATTGCCGTGTGTCTGCTCCAGCAGTTATAGCGGGGACGTCTCCTCCGGTACAGCCTCAGGCTGTTCATCGCAAGGATTTTCCTCCGGCATATCCTCCTGAGGCGCCGGGAGAGTCAGAAGAACCTTGGAGATACGGTTCTGTTCGATGCCCTGAACCTTCAAGGTCATGCCATTTTCCAGTGTAACCTCCTCGTTGTCCTCCGGCAGACGGTCCAGATATTCGATGAGGATGCCGCCGATGGAATCATAGTCCTCGCTCTCCAGAGAAATATCCAGTGCATCGTTGATGTCATCCAGTTTCATGCTTGCTTCCACAAGGTAGGTCCGGCTGTCTACCGCCTGAATTAACTGTTCCTCGTCTGCGTCGTACTCGTCGCGGATTTCGCCCACGATTTCCTCCAACAAATCCTCCAGCGTCAGCATACCTACGGTGGCGCCATACTCATTCAAAACGAAGGTCATGTATGTAGTTTTTTCGCGGATTTCCAAAAGCAAATCTGCCACTTTTTTAAATTCATAGGTGTAATGGGCGTCTCTTAAAATATTTCTCACCTGAAAATTTTGGGTGTCTTCGGTCAAAATAAAGTCTTTTATGTTGATTAATCCGATGATATTGTCCTTGTCGTCCTGATAGACCGGGAGCCGGGTGTACATGGATTCGCGGAATACCTCCATAACTTTCTCGTAGGAGTCGTCCACACTCACAGTCACCATATTGATGCGGGGAATCATGATGTCCTTCGCCACCGCATCTGAGAAGTCGAATACATTGTAAATCATTTCCCGTTCCTCGGACTCGATGACGCCATCCTCATGGCTGACGTCCACATAGGTTTTTAATTCATTTTCTGTCATGGTGTTGACTTTTTGACCGGGGTCAATATGCATCAGCTTTAAAATGAGTTTCGCAAGGGTGTCAACGACAAAGATGACGGGGGTGAGCAGCTGCATGAGGCCATAAACGATGCCGGAATATCGCAGAGACAGTTTCTCGCTGGAGAGCATCGCGAAGGTTTTGGGCACAATCTCGCCACAGAGTAATACGATAATTGTCAGAATACCCGTGGCAATTCCGACAGCCAAATTGATTTTCATGGCTATGGTTGTCGCCAAAGCGGAGGCGGACAGATTCACAATATTGTTGCCAATCAAAATAGCGCTGAGCATTTTGCTGTACTGGTCCAGAATCTTGTTGACCGTGACTGCCCGCTTGTTGCCTTCCTCCGCCAGAGAACGCATACGCACCCGGTTTACCGTGGTGAGAGCCGTCTCCGCCGAGGAGAAAAAGGCGGACAGGAAAATTAGAATGATAAGAACTATAAATTGTACTGCTTCGCCGGCTTGGAACGCCGGGGTGGTTTGTATGACACTTGGGTCCAAAAATGTTCACTCCTTCTCTGTAAATACTAATCCGAACAAGATTAAATGTGATTAAATGAAACTATACAATATATGCAGGGATGTTGTCAAGTTTTTCAGTGTACATGAATATACTCTAAATATCAGTTCCGGTATTTCTATGGGGAGGAGCTGTTATCAATCAAATCGGAAAGGGAGAGCGGGATGATACATAGTGACACGCATATGAGAGGAAGAAATACGGCGGAAACGGAAGGGCTGCCGGTCTTTTTCCTGCTGAAAAGTCTTTTGTTGTCGTACATATTGACGGCGGGCATGCTATTGATATTGGCATTTTTGCTGTTTAAATTGAATCTGACGGAGAAACCGGTGAGCATTGCGATTATCGGCATCTATGTGATCTCTACTTTTTTTGCAGGCTATGTGACAGGCAGAAAGCTGCAGAACAAAAAATTCCTTTGGGGTCTGCTCATGGGGGCGGCATATTTCGTGGTGCTGGCGCTTGTATCGCTGGCTGTGAAACAGAGTCCAGACACATTGGGAAACTCATTTTTCACCACGATGGTTCTGTGTGCGGGCGGCGGAATGCTTGGTGGAATGGTCAGTTGACAGAAATATAAAACTGTGCTATACTACAAAAAAGTTTGTTTTAAACAGTATCAGCAAACAGATTATAAATGCGTATTTATTTAGTAAGGAGGCTTTTTGATATGAAGCATATCAAGACTTTGACGACCAGAGACTTAAAGGAATCCATGAAGAAGGGCGGCTGCGGTGAGTGTCAGACCTCTTGCCAGTCTGCGTGCAAGACTTCCTGTACTGTAGGTAATCAGAGCTGCGAGAAGATTAAATAAGCGGACATTAATTAAATCGAGATTAGCGATAAGCAGCGATTTTATTCGCTGCTTTCGTTGTGTCAAAGTGACACTTGCTCGATTGGTGCGCGAGATGAGAGGAATACCATGATACATCAATATAAAAGTAACGGGTACAACATTGTCATGGATGTCAACAGCGGTTCCGTGCATGTTGTGGATGATATTGTGTACGATATGATTCCCCTGGTGGAACCTTTGGTGAACGAGGGAATCAAGGATGCTGCTGACCTTAAGGCGGCGGTCCTGAATC
>CAZUAP010000074.1:0-11035 GCA_964617975.1 uncultured Acetatifactor sp.
TCAACACTCTGCTCATAGGAAATATTCTCATCGTGGTCACCGATTTCCGCCTTTGTGGACGGTGTATAGATGGGCTCAGGCAGTTTGTCTGACTCCTTAAGACCCTCCGGCAGCCGGATTCCACAGACTGTTCCGTTCTCCTTATAGCTTGCCCAGCCGCTTCCGGTGATGTAGCCGCGCACAATGCACTCCACAGGCAACATCTCCAGCTTTTTGCACATCATGCTGTTGCCGTCAAATTTCGGCTGTCTGAAAAATTCAGGCATGTCATTCACATCCACTGAAATCATATGGTTGGGGAGAATGTCCTTCGTCATATCAAACCAGAATCTTGAAATCTGTGTGAGAACAGTTCCCTTCTTGGTGACGGTGTTGTTCAGAATGACATCAAAACAGCTGATACGGTCTGTTGCAACCATAATCAGACTGTCTCCGTTATCATAAATCTCACGAACCTTTCCTTCTTTCACCGGTTTCAATTCCTGCATACTCATTCCATATACCTCGCTTTATCTATTGTCTGGATACACTCTACCTTATAGCTAAACACATTTGCCTCAAAAACTCAATAGGAAATTTGGGGATTTTCAACTGTTTTACACTCACCCTTTTAGACATTTCGGTCATATCGTTCCACCATGTCCATAATTTCCGTTCCATATTCCGGGTGTTCCTGCACGACAGCCATAATCTCACTTCTCGCCGTCTGCGCCACACCATTATTGTAATCGAGCTGCTGCCTAAGAGCCTGTCTGCGCAGTATCAGCTCATGTCGAATCTCCACCATCTCCCTGGAATCCAAGAGCGCCCCTGCCTGATTGACCCAGCGTCCGGGGTCACTGACGCGAAACTGCGAAAGCTGTCTCACCAATTCCTGCTGGTAGAACTCCGTCTTTGCCTCCGCCTCCGCAAACTGCTTGCGCTCCTCCTTCTCCTCCTGATAACACTTCCATCTTTTCTCAAGCTCCGCAGCACTGTCCGTATCATACTTGATATAGAGATAATCCAAGAGATTGGTATTGTTCACATAGCGAATTTTCACCTTGTTCTGCAGTTGAATCAACTTGCTGATAGATTTCTCCACAGAGCCGATTTCCCTGTCCGCATCAATATATTTCACGCACACTATGGTAATCGCTATGGCGGCAGCCAACACAGTGATAAAATATCCCACATAGGCATTCATCTCAAAGACAAACTGCAGCACCGCCAGCATCAACAGACAGGCAATCAATGCAGAAATAAAAATCACAGCCATTCCCCTGAGATTGTTCTGCATGGTAAGCAGCTCTTTCTTGCGATAATCATAAGCGTGTCTCTCCCCGTCAAGCCGGTGCAAATCCTGTTTTACAAGTTTGTTGTACTTTTCCGCCTCCCGGAGTTTCTCAATCCCCTCCTGAACCTCGCTCTCCTGCTTGCGCATATTGTAATAATCACTGTCCCGCATGCGGTCTTTTTTTCCGTAATACTGCTGCCGCTCCTTCTCCAGAGCCACAAGCTTATTGGCCACCTGATTCAATTCCTGCCTAGGTTCCTCCGGAAGTGCCTCGATTTCCTCCATATCCGTCAGATACGCCGTGACAAGACCGTATTCCCCGTTTAACTGATTGATCTCCCGGGAAGCCTCCGCCATCTGCTCCAGACAGTTTGTGATATATCTGCTGCGCTGCTCCTCATCGGTGAAATCCACCTCTGTATGATTATAGACAATATCCTCCCAGCCGTACTCATCTTCCTCCCGGCTGTTTCTGCGCCCGAAACGAAAGATTTTATTCCAAAATCCCATATTCGTATTCCTCTATTCCCCCACGCTTCCGCGGTAAGTTTTTTTCAGATTTCTTATCAGTTCCTCATTGCCCTCATAATACTGCTGTCTCTCACCGCTGTTTCTCCGTTCTCTGATTTCCAACAGCTGCTGGAACTCCGGCTGCAGATGCCAGTCCTCCGTCAGCCGCTCCATTTTCTTTTCCAGCTCCAACGTATATTCATATCCGGTGGTCTGCTCAGCGGCAAAGGAAATATATGCCCTCTCGTCCAGCTCCATTCGCTTTGCAGCAAGATAGGATTTGTAATGCGAGATGTCACCGTCCGTTTCATACGCTTGCTTAAAATAATCAGCACTGTAGCTGTACAGCATCATCCCCGCAAGTGCCACCGCCTTGTTGTGCAGTATGGCTCCCCGCACCCTTGCCGCAGGCAGCTCCACACCTTCCATCTCCATCTCATGCCATTTTGCCAGAAGTCCATCGTACCCCCTGACAGCCGCCGCATATTTTTTCTTTCGCACCAGATAGTCAATCTGCCCCTTGCGGCGTTCAATGTTTGAGAGTCCGGCACCCTGTCTCAAGACCTGCTCCACCTCACGGATTTCGGCATTCTCATAAAACCCCACATGCTCCAGAATCATGGTCACAAATGCGCTCAAGGACCCCTGCCGGTGTATCAGATTGTGCAGCTCTCCCGCCAGTGCCTTCAGCCCGCACTCTCTGTCAATCCACTCCACCAGCTCGTCCCGCATCACCGATACATCCAGCAGGAAGGCATTCTCCCTCAGGCAGAAACTCAGCTCCTCCATGGAAGAAACCGGTATTTCCAATCCCGAAATATAATATGGAGTTGCAGCATAATTACCAACGCATAAACTGACTCGCATTTCTTTTCTCTCCCGTAACGCTTATCCTCACAGTGCTATTTCCTTGTGCCATACATGATTGGTGGCAGGGCGGAAATTTCCGAACCCCAGATCCTCCACCTCCATCACAAGTTCCTTCTCCCCGGTCAGGAACAGATGTGCCTTCAGCCTGCTCATACCCGGCAGCATATCCTCCAACGTAATCCGGACCGTGCGGTTTTCCTTCCCAATCAGCGAGGCAATCTGCAGTTCCAGCTCATTTCCCCCGCGGACATAGAACTCAAAGGTCTGCTCCGCCTCATACCAGTTGACCCCCGCATCCAGCAGAGCAAAATAGGTCTCCTGCCCCTGACTCAATATGTTCATACCGATGTTGGATTTCAGCTTATCCTCACCCAAGAACACATACGCCTTTCCAACTTCGCTGGCATTCAGCCGTTCCAGCATTGCATGGCAGGCTCCCTTGCTATACAGATTGTTTCCCTGAAACACTCGCCTTCCCATACACAGAGTGCGCAGTGACTCCTTCATCCACTCCTCGGAATAATGTTCCCCTATGAGATATACAGAGGACACCGCAGTTCTCTTACATACCTGGGATGCGATATCGGCAAACTCCCTGTCCAGTCTCTCCAGTTTCTCCTGCCGCAGCTCCTCAGTTTCCGGCATAGGCTCATATGGCGGCATATTATATTCCCAGCTGTCTATAAAGGTCACCACCGGCATCGTCCTGCGGTTACAGTCCATGCAGTATGCCGTCACCTTTGTCCCCCGGTACTCAAGAAGAAGCGTCCTGAATTTCCACAGTTCCTCCGGCTGCTGAATGACATAATTGTAAAAGCTCTCCGCATGGCTCTGGTAAAAAACCTTGTCCGTCTTAAGATGCAGGCTTGCCACCGCCTGATTCAACACCTCTATCAGTCGTCCGTCCAGTTTCTCGCAGGTAATCATGAGCGCTGCCAGCCTCTCCGGAGTGGACACCTGAGAAAGTATACCCAGACTGCGTTTCAAAAACAACGCCAACAGCGCGACCGGGTCAAAAGTCACCTCATCAATCTGCACCGGCTCCCCGGTCACGGCAAGCTGTAAAATATTTTCGACCAGTATCCCCTGACCTTCCTCGGCGCATTTCAGTGCTTCCTTGCCGTAAAACCATTGATTCACGCCAAGGCGCTTGCAGAGCACCGTGGGAATATTATAGCGCTCCTCCCCCGCCACAGAGGAAACTGTCTCCACCTGTGTATCTCCGAGGCTATAGCTTATCTGAGAAAACTGATTTCCCAAATCATATCCTACAACTAATTTACTGTGATGCAGCAGCCCCATGGGCTCACCTCCTCCGCCGTTTCGTTACTGTAATGCAAAAAGCTGTTCATTCAGATATTCTCTGCGATAATATTCCTCCAGCAGACTGTCCAGCGTATCGCAATCCTCCAGCGTACTGCTGATGACAATATCATTAATCATCTCATACCTTCCGTCGGCATCATCGCCGCCGATATCACTTCTCTGCAGATTACCGCTCTCCGTCAATTCTTCCTGCCCGCCGTGTTCCTCTGTGATATAGTACTGTAAATTTTCCCCGAAGAACAGTACAAATTCTTTGAAACACAGGCCGCCGTAAACCTCTCGCATAGGCTCCGTCAGGTACTCTGATGCCTCCCCGTTCTCACGGACAATCACATAGTGAATACATACTCTGGCTCCCGGATGGGCACGGTATTCCACGATGGATTTGTCTATCATTTCCCTCAGCTGGTACTCCTGCGCAAAATCCATACCAATGAATCGTCGGAAAAAATTCAAATGAATCTGTTCTGCCAGCATTTCCTGAAGGAACACACCTATTACCGCCATTATCTCGGGTGTAATTTCCCCCACATTATCTGCATAATACTTCAAATATGCCAATTTACAGACTCTCTGAACTTCCTCCCGCCGCAGATAAATCTTTTGTATTTCATGGAATACCAGAGCGTCCGTCATACGTTCCTTCACAAAATAGTCATAGGCACATCGCGTCAGGAAAGCCTCCTCAAGCCGCTCGTCCGCCCCCTGTGAGACGTAGTAGTCGAAGATTTCCATTCGCTCTCCCACAAAGGCTCCCGAAAAAAGCATCTGCAGTAAAATTCTCTCGCTGAGACGATGTGCTTCCAAGCCATAGGAACGCGCCGCTTTCCAGATATTTCTCAGCTCCTTTGTGGTACCTTGTGCATACTCCGCGAGATACTGTATAATACAGCTGTCATATTTGCCCTGCCGAAACGTATAGAGTGCCGTTTCCTTCAAAAGTGTATCTTCCTCATTGCCAACATTCTCTATCCGCTCACTGACCAGTCTCATCAAAATTTTCTGATCTACAAAGTCCAGGCCAAACTCCTGTATCCATGCCCACGCAGAATCATTTCTCCCGCGCAGCACCATATAGCGGAGCACCTCTGCCCGTTCTTCCGGCGCAAACAGCTCCACGGGAATATCATCCAGATATGCATCCAATAGCTGAAGTTCATTTGCATCATAGCAATACTGCAGATTTTTCAGATACAGTTTCCTTCGTATGCGTTCATCCACCCACTCGCTGCCCGCAAGCCGGATGGTTCTATCCCGCACCTCCGCGGACGGCACTGTCTTTTCCCTCTCATGTTCGTTGAGATAGATGTCCAGTTCCAAAGAATCCTTAGCCAATCCTGCAACCAAACGAAGATGTCTTCCCGGCATCATCAGTTTTTCCATGGTATATTCCACTGTCTTGACAAAACGGTTCCCATAAGCATCTTCAAACAATACCGTGGAATCGTTGCCATACAGCCAAATCCACGCACAGCCCTCCTGCAGCGGATAGACACTCTCCCTGAGATTTCCGGGCTGATACACAATCACCTTTTTCAGCCTGAAATCCTCCACGAAGATGCGGTGGGCAAACAACAGTTTTGCCAAAGACTCCGCTGTCTGCTCATTAATCATGGCTGGTGACAGCATTTCCTGATACAGCCCGGCGAGATACCGATTGATATGTTCCTTCTGAATCTGATCCACCACGAAGTATTCCATTCTGGGTCTGTAGCTCTCATAGAGCTCCCCCAGCTCCTCCCGGTGCTGCGCTACATAACAGTACAAAAAGGAGCTGTGAATTAAATCCAAATTGTTCTGGTAAGAAAAATACATCAAAATCACCTTGGGCAAAGTCGGCGGTGTCTGTAAATCAATGGACATCATATAATATTCATAAAGGTTAGTAATCCTGAGCTGCGCTTCCACGCCCGCCTCATACCATTCAAAATATTCCGTTCCAACCCTGCTGTCCCTGACCAGCAGCGAGCAGATTTCCTGAAGGATGCGGACATCGTGATCATCTCTGTACAGCGTTTGCAAAACCTTCAGAAGTACCGAGGAAGATTCCCGCCCCCTGCCTGCAAGATACAGCAGCTGTTCCACAACCTCCTGTCCCAACACAGCCTGTCTCACACCATAATTTAGAATTTGCAGCTCATACGCATCCAATTTACGCAAAAGCGCCGGATTCCCGTTCAAAAGATGCAGTCCTTCTATGTAGAGAATCGGGCTGGTGCAGCCGCGTTTAAACTGTTTCTCCAGAAATTCCCACTTTGCCGGCGCGGTTTTATTATATTCCTCCGAGAGATACAAAAGCAGCCATGCGATTCTCCAGTTGCTCTTATCCTGTGCGTAAATCTTTTCTACCTCGGAGGCCACCTGATTTACATAGTCCTCCTCCCTGCGCAGAAGCGTGGTGAGATAGAGATAATATGCGTACAGCGTGTCATCCGCCACCCCTGCATCCTCAACATGGTTTAAAATCCATCCCGCCTCATTGTACCGTTCCTCGGAGATGAGCAGCTGCGCCTTAAACAGCCTTGCCGCCAAATCGTCCTCATCGGAGTTCACCATGTTGTCCACGATAGTCTCCGTCTCCCTCTGCCAAGTCTCCGCACCGATTTTTTTCATGCGGAAATCCTGATAGCATCCCATCAGATGGACAATATCCTGTTTTTTCTGCAGTCTCTCCCTGCGCTCCGCCAAATCGTCACCCATCTGCACTGTCACAGGTATGGTGATGGAAACGTAGGAATTGTAAATATAAATTCGTCCGAAATTCCTGCCCATTCTACAGAGCTGTGTATCGATAAATACCGGCAGCCTGCAATGATTTCCGGTGAAATCATCCTCCCCGAGGAACTCTTTCTCCGTGAACACAAAGTCACCCTCGCACTCCACCTGCAGAGCCGTATACCCCCAGCCGTTTCTCAGGATATCGACTTCCGCCTCCGTCACGCCGTAAACGGATGTTGCAAACTCCCTGACAAGCTCCTTTTCCCGCACCACAAACTCTGTCTTTTGTTTCTTGTTAATCCGAATCAGGAACTCCTCCATGTTCTGCTCATTCCCGGGATATACCGAAAGACCTCTGTAGCAGTCATAGAACTGGCTGTCACTGCCCTCAAACACGCGGGCAAACTCCGGAGCATAAAACAATTCCACTGCCTCATGCCAGTTACTCTTGGCGAGATTGGCAAAATGGAACAGATTCTTGACATTCCCGATGGAGGATTCCGTAACCTGATGTTCCACGGTAACCAAAAAAGGCAGACAATACTCTCCCTGATTGCTGACGATACAGAAATTTCCCTTGATTACGTCGCCTTCCTCCAGCTGTTCACCATGGAAACAGTAAAATATTTCCTCCCGGCTGCCGCTGAATTCGGTTGTCAGACATTCCATGCGTATATCTGTGGCAGTGACATATCCTTGTGTGTAGCAGTCCCCCGCCGAGTAGACATGAAAAGAGCCCTCGCAGACTTCTCCCTTGCGCAAGACAAGCTCAAGCTTGGCACATGAAAAGTCGAGAGAGCTATTCTCGTAATCATATTTTCCTTCTAAAATCTGGTCTACAATCCCCTGCATCGCCACTCACCTGCCCCATATCCATACTTAGGTCTAGTATACCAAAAATAGCGTCAGAGGGCAAATGTTTATTTAGTCCATGTTTAGCTTACGGGTCAAAATATAATGGGAAATAAAATACATGGCTGCTCCCATGATGAGTGACACCAACAGGGCACTGTCATAGGTGCCGGCTACGTTCGTACTGCCTGCGCTTACCCCTGCCACAGAAGTGGTCAGCAATGTTCCGAAGGTAAAAACAAACTGTAGGATGTAGGTGAGAATCATATTTACAAACATGGCGCCGAAGTAGGCGAGGATGCCCATCAATGCCTTGTATTTTCTGGAAAGCTGTCCTATGGTGATGGAGCCGAACAGCACAAGCATGGCACTGAAGGGTGTAATCAGTAACATCAAAATCAGCGATACACACACATGAATCATACTCAGCCGTGTCTGTGCATCCAGGCTAAAACGTATTTCGACCATCATCTCACCCATGTCTTTCCACAAGGTTCCCCCTTCGTTCATGGACACCATCATAGCCACAACAAATATGCCCGCAGATACCGCGATGCCCAGCCCCGCAAACAGATACCAGAGCCCGGCAACCAGCGTCTTGCTGACAATCAGTTGATTGTCTGACACAGGCAGTGTCTGGGTCAGATAACCTTCATCGGAATACATGGTCTTGTAAAATCGTACTCCGTGATAAATCAGCATCCCATAGCTCACGCCAATCAGCATGATGATGTAAAGCACCATACTCATCGCCATCAACATAATCCAGAATACCCCTGCAATGGAATCCTCAAACGCCTCAGAGTCCTTTACAACCAGATTGAAAGGCAGGACAAAACCCAGCGCGCCAACCAGCGTCACACCTGCGATTGCCAACAGCATCAGCCCGCATATCTTATAAGTACCCTTCCACTCGTATTTAATCAATTTGCCTAACATGCGAACACCTCCCTGAAATATGCGTCTACCGACTTGCCCTTCTCCTCCCGAATATTATCCACAGAGGTATAGAGCACCAGTTTGCCATAGCGCATGAAAATCACTTCGTCCAACACCTGCTCAATATCGCTGATCAGGTGGGTGGAAATCAGCACGGTGGCGTCCGGGTTATAATTATTAATGATTGTGCGCAAAATATAGTCTCTGGCAGCGGGGTCCACCCCCGCAATGGGCTCATCCAGAAGATACAAATCCGCATTGCGGCTCATGACCAAAATCAGCTGTACCTTCTCCTTGGTTCCCTTGGACAGACTGTTCAACTTGGCAGAGGAATCAATATGCAGATTCTCCAGCATCCCCACAGCCTTTTCCCGGGAAAAGTCCTCATAAAAATCCGTAAAATAATCCAAAATCTGGTCAACACTCATAGTGCCTGTCAAATAATTTCTATCCGGCAGATATGCCACTCTCGCCTTGGTAGCCGGTCCCACAGACTGTCCGTTGATTTGGATGCTGCCCGAGGTCGGTGACAAAAGACCGTTCATCATCTTGATTAAAGTCGTCTTACCGCTGCCGTTTGGCCCCAGCAGACCGATAATTCTCCCTCTGGGCAGCGACAGCGTCACATTGTCCACTGCTGCCCTCTGCGAATCATAGAACTTGGTCACTCCGGTAAATTCCACTAAATTGCTCATACAATCCCTTGTTTCTGCTCGCATGTCGCAAACATACTTCTCCTGTTTTTATTGTTACAGATCCTGTTCCAGAAGCGAATATACCTGCTCCTTGGTATAGCCTAACTCTTTCATTTTTGCCGCAAAGTTCTTCATATGCTGCCTTGCCATGTCACGACGTGTCTGCTCAATTAATTCTTGATCCTCCGTGACCGTTCTGCCATTGGTGCGCTGAGTTACAATCAATCCGCTCCTCTCAAGCTCTGTAAAAGCCTTCTGCATCGTGTTGGGATTGACCGCTGCTATCCCCGCCAGCTCCCTGACACTCGGCAGCCTGGCTCCGGCGGGATAAACCCCCGACACAATCTGCATCTGGAGCCGTTCCACCAGCTGCGCATAGATAGGTCTGTCGGAATCCATACTCCAAGCCATCCGCTCACCTCCCCATTCCTTTATTGCTGTACTATTGTACTATGAGCATAGTACAATAGTACAGCGTTTTTGTTTTCCTGTCAAGTAGCATATGTAACTTTTTTGCAATGACACATATAATAATGCAACTGAAATTTATCAAGGTGTTGACATGCCTACTCTCTCAAACACATTAGACAATGCAAATGAAACCTCCCCGGAAACCGGAACCCTGCGCATCAGCGTGATTTCCTCCCTGGGATTGATTCCCGTGGAAAATGCCACTGTCACCATATCCTACACCGGAGACCCAAATGCACCCATGCGGACTTTGACCACCGACAGCTCCGGTCAGACTCCCACCATCTCTCTGCCCGCGCCTCCCATAGCCTTGTCGCTGGATCCCAACACTGAGGTTCAGCCCTACGCAGAGTACAATATCACCGTCACCGCGGAAGGCTATGAGCCCGTGCTGATATCCGGTTCCGAGCTGCTGCCGGAGAGGCTGTCCCTGCAGCCTGTCATCATGAATCCTCTGGAGACCACCGATGAAGAAGAAAAAATCGTCACCATCCCCCCTCACACCTTGTTTGGTGAGTACCCCGCCAAGATACCCGAGGAGGAAATCAAAC
This sequence comes from uncultured Acetatifactor sp., assembly GCA_964617975.1. Lineage (GTDB taxonomy): Bacteria > Bacillota > Clostridia > Lachnospirales > Lachnospiraceae > Acetatifactor. The sequence goes on from CAZUAP010000074.1 coordinate 10,209, forward strand.
CTATCGCCGAAACCGGAGAGATTGTCCTGAGCCGCGTAGTCATCCCGGAATACATCATCGTCCACGATGGGGCTCCCTCCGACCCGACTGCGACCAATTACTGGGTGCGCTATAAGGACTATATCAAAAATGTGGCCTCCTGCGAAATTTACTCAACCTGGCCGGAGGCAGCCATCTACGCCAATATTCTGGCAATCATGTCCTTTACACTGAACAGGGTTTTCACGGAATGGTACAGGGGGCAGGGCTATAGTTTCACCATCACCTCCTCCACCGCCTATGACCAGAAATGGGTGTACGGTCGCAATATTTTTGAGAATATCGACTATCTCGTGGACACGATTTTTGCCAATTATCTGGCGCGCCCCGGCGTGCGGCAGCCCATCTTCACCTCCTACTGCGACGGCAACCGCGTCACCTGCAACGGGCTGAGCCAGTGGGGCTCCAAATATCTGGCGGACGAAGGTTACACCGCCATTGAAATCATACGCTACTACTTTGGCAGCGATATGTACATTGCCACCGCAGACATGATTTCCGGCGTTCCTTCCTCGTACCCGGGCTACGACCTCACCATCGGTTCCTCCGGTGATAAGGTGCGCCAGCTCCAGACCCAGCTCAACCGCATTGCACGCAACTATCCCGCCATCCCCTCCCTCACCGCGGACGGCATCTACGGTCCTGCCACTGCAGAGAGTGTCAAAATCTTTCAAGGCATCTTCAACCTGCCCCAGACCGGCGTGACCGACTATGCCACCTGGTATGAAATTTCGGATATCTATGTGGGCGTGACCAGAATTGCAGAGCCCGGGTGAAATTGATTTGAA
>CAZUAP010000075.1:0-10699 GCA_964617975.1 uncultured Acetatifactor sp.
GCTTCTTCGGGAATGGGTGCACAACCGTGATTCACGCCCTGTGCTACGGGACACATTTCTTCAACTTCTTTTGAATAAATCATGTGGAATCTCCTTTCAATTCATAACATCTATCGCTATTTTCTCACACTTAAGCAGAAAAATCCAGTGCTTTTGACAAAAAGTTATCACAAAATGTACGGACTACGCCAAAATCATCCTGTCGTTGGCAAATTCGCCTCCGCTGACCTCCTCAAATTTCGCCAGAAGGTCCTTCACATGAAGATTTTTCTTCTCCTCACCGGAGACATCGTAAATAATCTGTCCCTCATGCATCATAACCAGACGATTGCCATGGGCAATGGCATCCTTCATGTTGTGGGTTACCATCATTGCCGTCAGATGGTTTTCCGAAATAATCTGGTCGCTGATTTCAAGCACCTTTGCCGCCGTCTTAGGGTCTAAAGCTGCGGTATGCTCATCCAAGAGCAGCAGCTTGGGCTGTTTCAGAGATGCCATCAGCAGGGTGATTGCCTGTCTCTGTCCGCCGGACAACAGACCAACCTTGCTGGTCATGCGGTTCTCCAGACCGAGTCCCAAAACCTGAAGTTTCTCGCGGAACAGCTCTCTCTCAGCCTTGGAGATGCCCCATCTCAAAGTTCGGCTTTGACCTCTGCGGTAGGCAATCGCCATATTCTCCTCAATATCCATGGTAGCAGCCGTTCCGGTCATGGGGTCCTGAAACACTCTGCCCAGATAAGGTGCGCGCTTATGCTCCGCCAGCCCCGTGATATCCGTTCCATCCACGATGATACGTCCGCCATCCACAGGCCATACTCCTGCAATGGCATTCAGGGTGGTAGACTTTCCTGCGCCATTACCGCCGATGATAGTGACGAAATCACCGGGATTGAGATTGAGGCTCACACCATTTAAAGCAACTTTCTCGTTGATGGTGCCACGGTTAAAAACCTTATATATGTCCTTGATTTCCAATGCGTACCTGTTTTCACTCATGCCTTTGACACCCCCTTCTTCTGCATTCTCTGCTCCTTCAGATAAGGGATTGCAAGGAACACTGCCACAACGATGGCAGAGAACATCTTCATATAATCCGAAGGCATCTTCAGCCACAGCACAAACTGATAAACCATATAATAGATAACCGCTCCCAGAACCACAGACAAGAGGGTAAAGGCAAACGCCAGCTTACGTTTTGCAGCAAATTTTCCGAAAAGCACTTCTCCGATAATCACTGCAGCAAGACCGATAACGATAGCACCACGCCCCATATTTACATCAGAAGAACCCTGAAACTGGGCATAAAAAGCACCGCAAAGCCCCACCATGCCGTTGGAAATCATCAGAGCAAGAACCTTGATGAAATTCGTGTTGATTCCCTGTGCCCTTGCCATGTTGGGATTACATCCCGTCGCCCGGACTGCCTGACCGCTCTCCGTGCCGAAATACCAGTAAAGGAGTGCAATCAATACAATCAGGAATGCCGCAAGAGCCGCAAAGAATAAAAGTTTTGACGCCAATGTGCCGTCCGTCACATAGCGCAGGGACACAACCAGCGGATAATTATCCACACTCACAGGCTGATTTGCCTTGCCCATGATAACCAGATTCACCGAATATAGGGAGAGCTGCGTCAGAATACTCGCCAAAATGCCCGGAATCCCCAGCGCTGTATTCAAAAGTCCCGTCACAAGTCCCGCCGCCATACCTGCCAAAAATGCAAGAGGCAGGGAGAGGATGGGCGAAACGCCGCCTCGAATCAGCATAACTGACACTGCGGCACCCGTAGCTATAGAGCCATCCACTGTCAAATCAGCAAAATCAAGCAGGCGGAAGGTAATATAAACTCCCAATGCCATAATGCCCCAAATCATTCCCTGGGCAATAGAGCCGGGCCATGCGCGCAAAAGTGCTGCGGGGTTCAAGGACATAAAGTATTCCATTCGTTTGTCTCCTTTTCCTTTTATTCAAAGACGGGGATTCCGCATATGCGTCATCCCCATCCTGAATTTTTGTATTAGCTTATAATGAACGGTAAAATGACCTTTTCGCTCATAGCATTCTTAAATACTTTTCAATGATTACTCTACTGCTACATAGTCCTCGGGAACAGTAATTCCAAGATCCTCGCAAGCCTGAGCATTGTACTCCTTGGTAAAGTTAGGAGCAAAACGTACATCCATGGTGGAGATGTCTGCACCCTCAACCAAAATCTCATATGCCATCTCACCGGTAGCATATCCCAAATCATAATAGCTGATGGAAAGTGTAGCAACGCCACAACCCTTGCAGATACCTTCCTCACCTGCAATTACAGGAATCTTGGCGGGATTTACAATGTTGTAAACAGTCTCGGTAACAGAAGCCAGAGTATTGTCAGTAGGAATGTAAAGTACATCACACTCGCCGACTGCTGCAGTTACAACAGACTGAACCTCGTTGGTATCAGCGATGGGATATGTCTTGTATGCAATGCCATCCTCCTCAAGTGCAGCGGAGAAAAGCTGAACCTGATACAGAGAGTTTGCCTCTGCTGAGCAGTAAAGCAAGCCAACCTGCTGTGCATCCGGGAACAGCTCAACAAGCATATCCTCCTGCTCAGCGATGGGAGCAAGATCAGATGTTCCGGAGATGTTTCTGCCGGTGCTGCCGGTCCAGTCGCTAATCTCAAGAGCGGTAGCATAATCAGTTACAGAAGTTCCCAGAATAGGAATGCTGGTCGTTGCAGCAGCTGCAGCCTGTAAAGGTGTGGTTGCATTTGCCAGAATCAGGTCTACGCCCTCAGATACGAAACCATTGCAGATGGTTGCTGCAGTGGTCTGCTCACCCTGTGCGTTCTGGAGATTAAACTGAACCTTGTCGCCAAGTTTGTCAGTCAGAGCATCCTGAAAGCCCTGTGTTGCAGCGTCAAGCGCATCATGCTCAACAAGCTGGCAGATACCGATGTTGTAAACCTTGTCTGCATCAACATCAGCAGTCTGCTCGGTGCTCTCCTCGGAAGTCTGCTCGGTTGTTGTCTCCTCAGAAGATGCTACAACCTCCTCACTTGAGCCGCAGCCTGTCAGAAGTGTTGCTGACATTGCGGTCACAAGTAAAAGTGCCAAAAGTCTCTTTTTCATAATATTTCCTCCTTTTATGTTTTAAGGCTGGCTGCTTTAGCCTTTTAAAGCCTTAAATACCACTCGTAAAATATACACCATAATCATCTTAAAGTCAATGATTTTCATTGTTTTGCAACAATGTGCTCCCCATCCTTAAAAATATGTTTCTCCGGGATAACTCCCCGGACGCAGGACGTGGGATAAACATTGGACTCTCTTCCTATCACAGTGCCGGGATTGAGCACGCTGTTGCATCCGATTTCCACATTATCGCCCAACATGGCTCCCATCTTTTTCAATCCGGTCTTCAACGCGAACTGCTGTCCTTCAAAGCAGCCCTTCACCTCCACGAGTGTCTTATCACTCTTTACATTAGAAGTGATGGAGCCTGCTCCCATGTGTGCCTTGAAACCGAGCACGCTGTCCCCCACATAATTATAATGGGGCACCTGTACCTTATTAAACAAAACCACATTCTTCAATTCCGTGGAATTGCCCACCACAGCACCCTTTCCGACGATGGCATTGCCTCTGACAAAGGCACAGTGGCGAATCTCCGCCTCCTCATCCACAATCAGCGGTCCGTTCAGGCAGGCAGTGGGGGCAACATGCGCGCTTTTTGCCACCCAGATATCCTCCCCCCGTTTTTTAAACCTGTCTGCAGGCAGCGTCGCGCCCAGCTCCAGAATAAAATCATGTATCCGGGGCAGCACCTCCCACGGGTACACAACATCTGCAAACAAATCCGCTGCAATGGTTTCGTTCAAATCATATAGGTTCTTCACGGTAATCTGTCTGTCATTCTTTTCCTGTTTTTCCATATTAATCTCCATTATTTTTTGTAGTTCGCCTCCGCTGCGCGGAACTGCTGATACAATTTTCCCTGGTTGTTGAGCTGTTTTACGATATTGGTGCGTCTTATCACAAAATCGCTGAGTTTCCCCATATATTCCTCCGAGGTAATCTGTCCCTCCGCCACCTGGGTGAGTCCCTTCTCCCAGCTTGCGGTCAGCGCCGGGTTCAGCAAAGGCTTGATGGAAGAATCCACCACATCGTATATCATCTCTCCCATCAGTGTCGGTGTGAGCACCTGCGTCTTTTTGTTCAGCGCCAGATATTCAATATTCACCAGCTTTTTTAAAATTTCCGCTCTGGTGGCACTGGTTCCGATTCCGCTTCCCTTGATTTGCGCCCGAAGTTCCTCATCCTCGATAAACTGTCCGGCATTCTCCATGGTCAGGATAATGCTTCCCGAAGTATATCGCTTGGGCGGAGAAGTCTCCCCTTCCTTGATTTCGTAGCTGTCCGGCTCTAAGGCATCGCCTTTCTTTAACTTCATAAGAAGTGCTGTCAGCTCTGCATCACATTTTTCTTCAGTCTCCGCGTTCTCCTGTGCAGGCTCTTTCGGCTGATTATCTTTTTTGAAAGAAAAGGCTGTCACCTTCAGATATCCTTCCTCCGCAAGCACCTTAAAATTGCTGTAAAACCTCTCCCCCTTCACATTTGCGGTGAGGGCAAATTTCTGATATACGGCAGGTGGATAAAAAATGCTCAAAAACCTTCGCACGATAATCTCATAAACCTTCACCGAAGTGGACGAAAGCCCATTTAGATTGCCCAGCCCCTGTCCTGTGGGAACGATTGCATAGTGGTCCGTTATCTGCTTGTCATTTACATAGCGTGTCTTTGCAATATTCTTATAACTTCCCTTTTCCAGTATCTCCGCCGCAAAATTCCCCGCCAGAGCATAATTCTTAAGACCGCCGATATTTTTATGTATCTCCTTCGCCACAGCGGTAGAGAGCACTCTTGCATCTGTTCTTGGATAAGTTACCATCTTTCGCTCATAGAGCTCCTGAACGATACGCAATGTCTCATCCGGACTGATTTTGAAAAATTTGGAACAGTCATTTTGGAGCTCTGCTAAATTATAGAGCAATGGCGGATTTTTATTCTCTTTTTTGCGTGCAATCTCCTCCACCGTAATTTCGCCCACCGGCTCCTCTTTTAAAAAGGCTATCAGCTTTTCGGCAGACGCCCTCTCCTTGAAACCGTTTTCTTTATATAATGCCGGGGAAACATAATACGCTGAACCTTCCACCGCTTTCCATTCCCCGTAAAATTCCTTGCCCTGCAGCTTAAAATTCCCAATCACACGATAAAAAGGTGTCTTGACAAAAGAGCGAATCTCACGTTCTCTGTTCACAATCATTCCCAACACGCAGGTCATAACACGCCCTACAGAAATGACAGCCCTGTCACGTTTTAGATAATCCTTCACCGTTCTCCCGTATTTCAGGGTGAGTGCTCTGGAAAAATTGATACCCATGAGATAATCTTCCTTGGCGCGCAGATAAGCTGCATCGCTCAGGGCATCATACTCCGCCAAATCCTTTGCCTCTCTGATTCCTCTGAGAATTTCTTCCTCAGTCTGGGAATCAATCCATACCCGGAGGCGTTTCTTGCCCTTCACCCCCGCCATCTGCTCCACGAGACGGTATATATATTCTCCTTCCCTTCCGGAGTCTGTACAGACATAGATTGTCCCCACATCCTGACGGTTCAGCAGTCCGCTCACAATCCGGTATTGCTTGGAAGCGCTCTCAATCACTTCATAGCGAAACTCCTCCGGGATGAAAGGAATCGTGTCGAAACTCCAGCGGCGATATTTTTCATCATAAACCTCGGGATAACTCATAGTGACCAGATGTCCGACGCACCATGTCACAATGGCCTCCTCCGACTCCAGATATCCGTCAAATTTACGCATATTTAATTTTAAGGCGTTGGCAAATTCTCTTGCAACGCTCGGTTTCTCTGCAATAAAAAGATTCTTACTCATAAAAATCAGCCCTTTCGGTAGGCCTCTCGTACAAACCCCGGAAAGGCATCCTCCACAATTTCCATATAAAACTGTTCGGGAGTCAGCTCCTCAAACAGACTTAGGTGGGGGTATATAAAAGAAAAATAAAAGCGCACACAGGGTCTGGTGATACGGTAGATTCCCGCATCTACCTTCTCCACAAGGTCAATCTCCATCAGATTCTTCAGATAAACGCTGATTTTCGCCCGGGAAAATCCTGTGTGGTGATAGATATCATTCAGTTTCATGCCGCCGGAAGCCATAGTCGACAGAATTGTGTTATAAATCGCCGGCTCTCTGAGCTCCGCCGTGAGGCATCCCGCCATCTCCCCATAGAGACTGCTGTACTTGTCCAGCATATTCCGGGTTAAATTCTGTGCAAGGGAAAGTTCGCTGTCCATCCTGTTCCACAGCCCCGGCACGCCGCCCAGTGCCGCATATAACTGGATGCTGTCGTCCTCGTCAAAATTCGGATACAATTCCCGCATTTTCTGAACACTCAGCTCCCGCAGCTTTAGGAAACCGGATATGGATGCCGCCTCAGCGCCTATTTTGCCTACCATGCTGTTCTCCACCCAACCGGCTGCAGAGCTGCATAGAATTACCAGCAGCGGTATGCTGCTGTTGTGTACAAACTGGTTGAGCTGCGCAAAGAATTCCGCATTTCCCTTCACCATATGCTGAAATTCATCAAGTACAAAAACCAACTTTTCCCCGGCAGAAACACTGAGCACTCTAGAAAAAATATCTTTATATTCAGGGAACTCGCCCAAATCATCTCCCGCTTTTGAAAGCTCGCGTGCCCACTGGAAACGTTGTTCTCTGTCAGAGCAGGAACGGGCATGATAATACACACAGGTCTTATCCGCGCCAAAGGTCTTTAAGAGTGACGTTTTACCCACTCCTTTTTGACCGTAGACTACAAGCACTCGGCTTGCCGTCCCGGCATAATACTGATTCAGATAATTCAGCTCTGCTTCCCGTCCCACAAACGCCATAGGTTTTACCCTCACAAAATTTTCTTTAACAATGAGTCAATCTCCTCCGCCGGCTGCGGTTTCCCAAGCAGATAGCCCTGAATCACATCACAGCCTATGGCGTGAAGATAATTGTACTGCGCATCGTCCTCGACGCCCTCCGCAATAGACTCAATTCCCAACGATTTGACCATATTGATGATTGATTCCGTTATAATTCTGGTAGCCCCGTCCGCCAGCACCGTATCGATAAAGCTCTTATCAATCTTAAGCGTATCAATGGGCAGTTTCTTCAGATAAGACAGCGAAGAAAAGCCCGTACCGAAATCATCCAGTGAAACGCGGATGCCATAATCTTTGAGGATTTTTAACTTTTCAAATACCTTGTCAAAATCCTCAATAAGCACACTCTCCGTAATCTCAATCTCCACTTCGCTCGGTTTCACTTTATACATTGATACTGCCGTCACCAGTGCATCCACAAAATTTTCTCTGGCAAACTGCACGGAGGAAATATTGATGGAGACCACGAAAGGAATACCATACTGATTGCGCCATTGAGCAAACTGTTTGATACTCTGCTCCAGCACCCAGCTTCCGATGGGAATGATACAGCCGTTTTTCTCTGCAATAGGGATGAAAATATTGGGACTTATCATATCCCCGCTCTCATCTTTCCAGCGTATCAGCGCCTCCACGCCACGGAGCTTTTTGCTGCCGGTGTAATACTGAGGCTGATAATAAAGCTGGAAATTACTGCGAAAGACTGCCTCCTTCAGCTTATTCTCCATCTCGATATTATTGAGGAAATCATTCAATATGGGGGTATCAAAATACTGAATCGTATTTTTTCCCATACCCTTGCAGCGGAACATGACAATCTCCGCACAGTTAATCAGCTCCAGAACGTTGGCTGCCGCCTCCGGATATTCCGCAACGCCGACGCTGACCGTGATATTCGCCTGATGTCCGCCGCTCAAGTTAAAGGGACTTTTCAGTCTCTCCTTGATTGCCTTGTGGACACTCTCCACGCTGTTGTCCGCCGATGGATTATAAATTGCAACGCCGAAAACATCATCATTCATGTGACATACAATCACATCATCGTTGGCAATCTCCTTCAGCGATGCACCAAAAAGCTGAATCAGCTCATCTCCGGCAACCATTCCGATTCCATCATTGACTTTCTTGAAATCGTCAATATCAATAATCATGACACTGACAACCCCGTTCTCCGTTTCCGCCCTGCGCAGGAACGCCCCTAACAGCCCCACAAAATAATTGCGGTTGTAAAGCCCGGTGGTCGTATCGTAATGCGCCATATAAACCAGTTCTTCGCGCTGCTGTTTCAGCTTTGTAATATCCTCGACCACAATCAGCTTATCCGTGGGTGTTCCCAAGCTGTCATAATCCACGCACGCCTGAAAGCGATAGCAACGTCTGCCGTCTCTGTGTCTGCATTCCACGCTGGACGACTCATTACCGCTTTTTTCCAAAAAAAGCACGTCTCTCAAGGGCAATGCACAGCTTTCATCCACCTCGTCCAGAATCTGTGCAAACTCCTTGATATCCTGAATCTCAAAATCGAACAGTTCATGCCACCGCCCCATGGTGACTATCTCATTTTTTTCAAAGGAATAATACAGATAGGCGCAGTTCGATGCGTCGCATATCATCTTATACATTTTTTCCTTTGAAGTGAGCTTTTGGTTCATTGCCTTCAGAAGATCCAACTGATAGTGCAACTCGTTCATAGATGTTCCCCCATACAGGATTCTCCGGACAGACCCGGATTATTTTTTGGTGATATATCCCTGAGCCTTCAAAAGTTCTGCGCAAAGCACTGCACCGCCCGCAGCACCGCGCACTGTATTGTGGGAAAGACCCACAAATTTCCAATCATATACGGTATCCTCGCGCAGACGTCCCACACTGATGCCCATGCCGTTTTCATAGTCCACGTCCAGGCTTACCTGAGGTCTGTTGTCCTCCTCAAGATACTGGATAAAGTGCTTGGGCGCGCTGGGAAGTCCCAATCTCTGAGGCTCGCCGGAAAAGTTTTTCAGTTTCTCGATAAGCTGCTCCTTAGTGGGTTTCTGTCTGAACTTCACAAACACTGCCGCCGTGTGACCGTTCAGAACGGGTACGCGGATGCACTGGCAGGTAATCAGCGGACTTGTGGCAGGCTTAATCACGCCGTCCTCAATCTCACCCCAGATGCGGAGAGGCTCCTTCTCGCTTTTCTCCTCCTCGCCGCCGATGTAGGGAATGATATTTCCAACCATCTCAGGCCAGTCCTTGAAGGTTTTGCCGGCACCGGAGATTGCCTGATAGGTGGTGGCTACCACCTCATAGGGCTCGAACTCCTTCCATGCGGTAAGCACAGGCGCATAACTCTGAATGGAGCAGTTAGGTTTCACAGCCACAAAGCCTCTGGTGGTGCCGAGACGTTTCTTCTGGAAATCAATCACCTTCATATGCTCCGGATTGATTTCAGGCACAACCATGGGAACATCGGGAGTCCAGCGGTGCGCGCTGTTATTGGATACGACAGGAGTCTCGGTCTTGGCATACTCCTCCTCAATCTTCTTGATTTCTTCTTTAGTCATGTCCACGGCGCTGAACACAAAGTCCACCTCAGCGGCAACCTTCTCCACCTCATTGACATTCATGACCACCAGTTTCTTTACTGCCTCCGGCATAGGTGTGTCCATCTTCCAACGGTCTCCCACAGCCTCCTCATAGCTCTTGCCTGCGGAACGAGGGCTTGCGGCAACGGTAGTCACCTCAAACCAGGGATGGCTCTCCAAAAGGGAGATAAAACGCTGTCCCACCATACCTGTTGCACCTAAAATACCAACCTTCAATTTCTCGCTCATTACTTTCTCCTCCATGTTGTGCTATATATGATTCATTTATTTTATTGTACCAGATTCATCTGCTCCTGATCCGTAAACCACTCCTGCTCCTGCGCCAGATATTCTCTGTGGAACGCTATCACCTTCTTCATGGCATCGGGACCGGGGGCGCCGACAGTCAACCGTTTCTCCACACAGGTTTTCAGAGAGACGGCATCGTAGATGTCCTCCTCAAACTTGTCGCTGATAGTGCGAAGCTCCTCCAGAGAGAGTGCATCGATGGAAGTATTTTTGTCGATGCAGTACAGCACCAGTCTGCCGATGATTCCATGGGCATCCCTGAAAGGCACTCCCTTGTTGACCAGATAATCCGCCGCATCCGTTGCATTGGTAAAGCCGTTCATGGCGCTCGCCGCCATGCGCTCCTTCTTAAATTTCATGGTCTGCAGCATACCAGTGAACAGCTCCAGACAGCTCTTCACGGTATCAATGGCATCAAATGCAACCTCCTTATCCTCCTGCATGTCCTTGTTATAGGCAAGGGGAAGACCCTTCATGGTGGTCAGAAGGGACATCAGTGCGCCATACACACGACCTGTCTTACCTCTCACAAGCTCCGCGATATCGGGATTTTTTTTCTGAGGCATGATGCTGCTTCCGGTGGAGTAGGCATCGTCTATCTCCACAAACTGATATTCATTGGAATTCCAGATGATGATTTCCTCGCTGAAACGGCTCAGATGCATCATGACGGTAGAAAGAGCCGCCAAAAACTCGATCAGATAGTCCCTGTCGGAAACGGAATCCATGCTGTTCAAGGTGGGACCGTAAAAGCCCATAAGGGATGCGGTGTATGCCCTGTCCAGCGGATAGGTGGTGCCTGCGAGAGCGCCTGCCCCC
>CAZUAP010000076.1:0-10473 GCA_964617975.1 uncultured Acetatifactor sp.
CTTGGTGCAGTTCAGAACAGACTTGAGCACACCATCAACAACCTGGACAACGTAGTGGAGAACACCACGAGTGCTGAGTCCGCTATCCGTGATACCGATATGGCTACAGAGATGGTTAAGTACTCCAACAACAACATTCTGGCACAGGCCGGTCAGGCAATGTTGGCTCAGGCAAACCAGAGCAATCAGGGCGTACTTTCCTTACTGGGTTAATGAGTACAGAGTTCTGAGAACGAAAAGATGTGTAGGAAAAAGGAGGCGCAAGCCTCCTTTTTCTTATATATCCGGTAAAAATACTTGGTCAGTTGCTCAGATTTTGTAAATGCTGCATCGCAGGCTCGTAGCTGCCGCATCGCTCATAAAGCCGGATGGCATCCTCTCGATTGCCCAACAGCTCATTGATATATCCCATGTAATAGAGGGGGATATAGGAGTTGTTTCCCTCAGTGACCGATGTTTCAAAGGTGGTCGCCCTGAGAAATTCGGACATGGCTTTGATATACATTCCGTTTTTCAGATAAATCCGTCCCATGAGACAAACGAAATCGGCAGAGTTATGAAAACTTTCGTATATATTTTCGTATGCCAAGGCGTCCTGAAAACGACCAAGCGCAAGCAGGGAATGTCCGTAGGCGAGCACTAGCTCCTGCACATATTCCAGCTCGGGATTTAAGTCAAATTCCAGTGCCTTGCCGTAATAAAGGCAGGCATTCTCATCGTCATTGAACAAGTCATAGGACTGTCCTATCTGGAAGTAGAGATAGGGGTCGTCCGGCGTCTTTTCCAACTGTTGAAATAAAAGCTCATTATTGCGCTCCGCTTTAGCGCGCAGCTCTTCCGGGGTTCCGAAATAACCGAAATGCTCTACTGTGAGCGGGAGATTAACCAGCTCGTGCTCTTGACCGTCCAGAGGACAAAGCTGCTCGTGGATGGTTTCCTCATAATGGTAATATTTCTTGGGGAAAAACCGGTATCCTTCGCTTGTAATTATGGCTTTGCGGCTGCCGGTCCAGCAGTGGTTCTGCAGGGTGATTAAGCCTACCCCTTTCGGATATTCTTTCATCATCTGCTCAAAGCATTCCGGCTTGACATTCACCATATATTCATCACAATCCAACACCAGTACCCAGCTGTACGAGGCATGTTCCAGAGAAAAGTTTCTGGCGGCGCTGAAATCATTAATCCATTCAAAATTATATATTTTGCCGGTGTAACGTCTGGCGATTTCTACCGTTCTGTCCGTGGAGCCCGTGTCCACAATGACCAGCTCATAGGGATAATTCTTCATATGCTTTTTGATGGCGGAGAGAAAATTATCCATATGCTTTTCTTCATTCTTAGCAATTACACAAATGGAAATCGGGGTCATATTTATCCTCCCTTCAGGGCTTTCCCTTCTGAATTGACAGCACAATTATAGCACATAGTATGTGAAAACGCCAGCGAACGCGTGAAAATTGACATTTGCTCAAAATATAGTATAATGATGTCAAATTCTGTTGAGCCATGATTGCATGGAGAAAGGTGAGGTAAAGATATGGAGGGAGAGAACAGCATGGAGGAAGAACTCCGACAATTACGAAAAGCTCATAATGAGCTGTGCCAGACCCTGAACGATGTGGTAAAATTTGTGTATCAAATGGATGGTAGAGTTCGAACAAATTCAAAAAATTCTGACAATTTATATCACAGGATTCAAAATCTCCCCTATGAGATATTAGATGCCAGGTTTAAAGATAAATATATTATTCCTCAGATAATGACAGAGGAGGAAACCGTAGATGAAATCGTGTTTCACAGAAAATCTATTGCGCGTTTTGCCGATGGGGAATTCGGAATCATGTTCGGGGTAGCCAGATGGCGATTCCAGAAAAATGATGCAAGGCTGGCAGAAAGATTGCGGGAAGTGGTGACTTCGGAGGATGACAACATTCTTATCGGTATCAGTGATTTCTACGGGGAGTTGTCTCATTATTGGTCTGAGTCGGATGCAGATGGCATCCGTTCCTATATAACTCCCGAAATCAGGGCACAGCATATGGAATTATTGAGAACGGACAGACTGTATGCTCACGCCTGTATTTCCAGATTGGGTACCTGGGACAAAGTGCGGAATACGAAACGGATATGGGATGCCAAGGACTGTGTGTTTATTGAGGGAGATAAGACCAGGATGGGAGTGGGAAATGACCTCTTTGATAATGCCGCGTCTATTCAGAGGATTCTATGCCCCGCGGAGAGTGCCTTCGACAATTATGATGCCATTCTGGACGAGGCGCGGAAACTGCCTTTGGATAAGACGATATTGATTGCACTTGGACCGACGGCAAGCGTGCTTGCCTATGATTTGGCTAAATTGGGATATCATGCGATTGATATCGGACATGCAGATCTTTCTTATGAATGGCTGCTGAGAAATGGGGGACCTAAGACCAGTGTACCGACGAAGTACAATAACGAATGGCGGGAAGGGTATCAAGTGGAAGATATACGTGATGATGTCTATGAGTCCCAGATTATCGCAGACCTGTCGAAACCGATAGGCTAGGGCAAAGTTAAGATAGACGGCAAGCGTCGATGAAAGTGAAGGTGCAGAGGGTGAAAACGGTAGGAATCGTAATATGCAATTATAATAAGGCGGACAAGGTACTGGAATGTATCCAGAGTATTCTGGAGCAGAAGTTTACCGATTACGACCTTTATGTGGTGGACAACGCTTCCACGGATAATTCGGTGCCTGCAATCCGTGAAAAATACGGCGACAAGGTCAGACTTATCGTCAACAGTGAAAATCTGGGCGGCTCTGGCGGTTTCAACACAGGGCTGAGGGCGGCATATCAAGAGGGATATCCATATCTGATGTGTGTGGATAACGATGCAATGTTGGACGAGAATGCGGTGGGCAATCTGAAGGCATTTCTCGATGAGCATACGGAAGTGGGAATGGCGGCTTCCAAAATCTATCATCTGGAGGCGCCGGATTATGTACAGTCGTTTGGACAGGTAGTAGATTATGATCATTTCTGCAATGAAGCTCCGTACTGTAACAGGCTTGAGGACGGAACGATGCCGGAATATCTGTATGTGGATAGTGTGCCTGCCTGCTCGCTGATGGTAAAGCGCACCACGATTGACCAAATCGGACTTATGCCGGAGGAAAATTTCCTCTACTGGGATGATACGGAATGGTGTTATCGATGCAATCTCGCCGGCATGAAGGTGGCATCTGTAGGCACTTCGAAGGCACTCCATGCCATGGGTGCCAAGAAGGAGGATGTCAATACCTTCCCTACCTATTATGCGTGGAGAAACTGGATTGCTTTCTATTCAAAGTATACACCGGAGGAGCGTCTTGAGAAAATGGCGGAGACTTTTCTTGCCAGTGTTTTTGAGGTGGTCTATGCAGGAATACACAAAGGCGAGTTTAACAAGGCAAAGACAGTGATGTTTGCCTATGATGATGCGATTCACGGTGTCATGGGGAAAGCGGGCGAGAACCGTATCTTTGACATAGATTTCAATCCGAAACCGCTCATGAAACTTTTTTCCTCCGGCACAAAATTTTATCTTGAGAAAGGTGAATTCCCTACAGCGGCAGAAAGGCTGAAAAAGATATCCATGCTGCCCAGCATATCGAATCATCCGATTACATGGGTAGACAGCCCAGACCCTGGTGTGAGGACTATCGCATTGTGTGAAAATATTTTCTACATAGAGGACTTAAGTCTGTCCAAGGTATATATAGATATTGACAACTGTATCCTGCAGGATGAAGATGATGTCCTTGACGTAATCAATTTTAACTACAGCAAGAGAAGTTTCATCATGGCACAGAAACCTGTATTCCTGCAGAAAATCCGGGAGAAAAATGAACGGAAATGACAGAGGCAAAGGAGGTGGGGCGATATGCAGTTTGTGTTATTCCATACGCCGGTTGATTCATTGAATCACTTTATAGATGAATTGGCTTTTCAGTTATCTGAAATGAAATACAGGGTACATATTGAAGACATCGCTGCTTTAAATGCGGAAAGAATGTTGAAATACTGTATGAGCGATAGTACTGTGGCGATATGTTATGACGGCTTTTGTGCCCTGGACAAGGAGCTGTGTGACAGCCTTGGGATAATATTGGTAAATCTGTTTATGGACCATCCCATGACCTTTGTAAACAGTATGGTAAATCCACCTGCAAAGTATATACAGTTTATGGTGGACGAGAATCATGTCACCTTTGCCAAAAGGTTCTATGGCATTGAACATACTTATTTTTGTCCTCATATGGCCAGCGTAAATGTGGAATTTGACTGCAGTCGTGAACCTTATGAAAAAGAGTTTGATGTGTTTTTTCCGGCATCGTATCGCTCTCCCAACAGTATTTTTAAGGAAATAAATGAAAGATTCAGCGGTACACGGACGAATTTACTTGCGTTGAACATAATAGAGTATCTGTTGGAAAATACCGGGGAAACCATAGAGGATGCAGCATTGAAATGTGCATCCGATTTAGAAATCGAGATGAGCGATGCCTTGATTGCAAAGTTTTTAAGTCATGCAAAGCTGTTGGATCATTTTGTGAGAATGTATCACAGGGAGAAAGTCGTTGTCAACATTGTGGCATCAGGTATACCCATTGCATTGACCGGAGACAGTTGGAGACAGGTAATTAAGAAGGATGAATCCAATGTGACGTTTCTTCCAGCTATAAAATTTACAGATGTTTTTTCCTTTATGGAAGAAACAAAAATTACATTGAATGTCATGCCATGGTTTAAGAAGGGCACCCATGACAGGATATTTAATGCGCTTCTCCATAATTCGTGTCCGTTGACTGACACAAGTGAGTGGTTTGTGGAGCATCTTGTTCCTGATGAAGAATGTTTTTACTATTCGTTGGATAGAATAGAGGAACTGCCCGGGAAAATCGAGCAAATATTGAAGAATCCTTCCAAACAGAAAAGTGTCATTGAGAACGGGCGAAAGAAGGTATTAAGTCAATATACAACTAAGCAGGTAGTGAAACGGATTCTGGAAACGGTAGACGCCATAGGAACGCAAGGAGTGTTGTCGTGAAAATCGCAATCGTAGCTGATAAAAAAAATACATTCGGAGATAAGCTGTTTCGTGAAAAACTGCAGTCTCATATCGATGCGGAAGTGTTTTATCTGTGCAATGATGCAGGTCTTTCCGGGAAACTGAGGGAACTGGCACCGGATATGCTGCTCACCGTGGATTTGCAGGGATTTGAGCATCGCACGCTTACGGGCAATCTTTCTTATAATTTATTGGATTGTAAGCAGGTTCATCTGTTACTGCATGATAACCTGCAAAACGAACATTTTTTGTCCGGACAGTTGAGCATCTCCATGTTCTTTTATTGTCTGGGGCAGCAGTATTTTCAGCACCTCGGCGCTGCCTATCCTGACATCCCGGTGCTTAGGCAAGTCCCTGCATGGAATTGGGAACAGGGGGTGGCTGCCGCACAGATAAATGCCGAGGTGCTGACCGGCATTTTGAGAGAAGTCATGGAGGAGTGTCGGCTACTCTGACGCGGCGATTTTCAACATCTGTTCGATGCGTTGCGGGTATGTGAAATATGCTTTCGCTTTTGTATAACCGTTATGTGCAATATCACGGCACAGGTCTTCACGTTTCAAATAAAAGTCGGCCTTTGCGAAGGCATCCTCCATACTTTCATACATGATGACATCGCTGCCGTCTTCAAAGTATTCGGCAAGTTCCGGTTGGAAGTTGGACATCAGCAGACCTCCGCTCCCCAAAATATCCAATGCGCGGAGAGGAATGCCGGATTGAATGCTTCGCAGTGTGGGGTTGAGGTTTAGTTTGCTGTTGCGGAACACAGCAGGCATCTCATCGTAATATTTCACGGGACCGCATAATTTTACAGGTGATTCAAAGCTGCAGCGTTCCGTGGTATAAAAATGAGTCGTGTAGAGTTCGCCCATTTGTTCCAGCAGGAAAGAGCGTTCTATATGTGTAATCTGGGCAGCAATGGCATAGGAAAGTCCCCGGCGGTTTAAGGTCATGGCGGACTGTCCCGCTATTTGAAGGGATGCGTTGATTTTTTCAAGCAGTTCCTCGGTAATCATGTCATCTACGAAATAATATCCGTAAATTCTGAGCTGCGCCTGTATCATTCCCTCAATATATCCTCTGGTGTAGGAGTCCGCTGCATAGAGCAGGGTGTTTAAGGGCGAGTCATACAGGTGTCCGACAAAGGAAATGTCAGATTGATATGCTTTGTTTTGAGAGGCAGTGTATTGCAGGGAATCCAGTCGGGCGGTGTTTACGGCAAGCGGTAGATGAAAGACACGACTGCAGCCTGCAGCGCGGTATTGCTCCGCTTCGGCGCGGTCAAACAAGAATATATAGTTGGTCTCGTATGCAAAATAATCTTTCAGCCTTTCCTCCAGCGGGCTGTCGTAACTCCAGGAGAGATATTTAATATGGCTTTCGTGGCAAAGTTTGGCAACCAATGGGAAAAAATTCACGCTGACAACCATGTCATAATTTCCTTGGTTGAGATATCCGGCAAAGCGTTCACAGAAGAAAGAATCATTAAATTTATCCGGGAAGTGATAGTACACGGTCTTGCATGTATGCCCTGCCTGCCGCAGATAGAATAAAAAATCGCGATAGGTGTAGCTTCCCATATCATAAAATAAAATTTTCATAAAGGCAGGACTCCTCTTATTGTATCTTTGAATAATGTTTGCCCAGAATATCCTTGTAGGTATTCAGGAATGCCTGTCGATAGGTGTCGTACCCGAACAGGTTCAAAATCCGATTGTCATCGTGCAGGCACCATGGATGTCTCTGGGTGGGAACGGCGATTTTGTATCCGTGCAGCAGAAATTCCAAACTCTGAAAAGCATCATAAAAATCCCAGCCCTTTAATATCTGAGTATTCCAGGGGAGGTCTTGGGAGGTTGCCAGAAAGAAACCATCCACTTCCGCTGCCAGAGAATAGCCGTCTGCGGAGAGGGAGTACCGATAGTCCTTTAACGGCGGGTAGGCGGTCTTGGAGGATTTGCTGTACAGATTGCCCAGCCGCTGCTCACAGAGCCACATCATACCCGTGGGCGATACCGTATCATATCCAACCATGCCTATGATGCCAATCTTCGGGTCCTCATGAAAAATAGACAGTAAATCACTCAAGATATTCTGGTTTAAAATAAATACATCCTGATGCATATAGATTTTATATTTTGCATCGGTTTGTGCCATGGCTTCGTTGTAACCCTGAGTGATGGATGGGGCATCTGTGATGGACAGCAAATCCACCTCATATCCATCGGGGATGAGGAGCTGATTGATATAATGGATGCATTCTCCCAAAAGAAGGTCATCGTTTGTGCATATGATGAAACAGAATTTGTGTTCGTTCATGGTTGGTCTCCCTGATTTATGGCCGTTTTATAAGAAACAGGAACTGGCTGACTTCTTCCGCAGACCAGATTTCCGCGTAAATTCCAATAAGGTCTTCGTACAGATTCTCGCTGGGAATCAATAACTCGTCTTGGGTCATGATATAAGCGGCAATCACGGATATGGGTGTTTCCCGGAGATATTGTACTGCTTCAAGCACGGATTCGGCTGACAGACGAAAGAGAAGTCTGCGCAGTGCAAAAAGTGTCAGCATATATTTCGCGCGAAGCTCTGAAAAATTTTTGCAGTCGGTACAAAACAGCGTTTTTTGGAATTTCTGCTCGGATTCAATAATGTGGAGTACCCGCAGGATACGATGAGATTCGCCGATGTATCGGTAAGCAAGCCGCCCATCGCCTTCTTCTATATATCGTATTAGCGATACTATATTATCGTAATTCTGGGCGGCGAGGGCGTCATCCAACGTGGAAAGAATATACTGATAGGCGTGCTGCGTGGCAGGCTTGTCGCGGCTCAACTGTTCAAATAATTGGTCGGTTTCCTGGTTCAATTCTGATAGTGTTTTCATCCTGGTCTCCATTTTTGTCGTCTGTGTTCTAAGTTTAACACAAAAAGTGTCGGATTGTCACCTATAATCGTATATGTATTTTATCCTTTCTTTTATACGCAAAATGGTGTAAAATTATAGTGTATGAATTATCTAAAAAGAGTATCGGAGGATAATGGAACCATGGCGGTTTTAAAAGATATACTTGGAATTTCGGACGCATTGCGACAGGGACTTATCAATTTTAGCGAAGTCCCATTTGACAAAATATTAGATGCAGTGAGTATGCTGTATCTACAAGCCGGGGACAGCGAAAATTATTACACTACGGCGTTTGGACAGTTGCTCGTTGATGCTGTAGAAACGCAAAATGCCGAAACCGCATCTCTGATACTTGACTTGATGGCACATAATCTTTCGATGCTGATGACGGGGGAGAATGTCAGGAGGAACCTGACGTATTCCAATTACAGATTAAAGACAGAGGTCAATTATCGAATTAACTGCGAAAAAATAATTCGCTATTACGAAACGCACACATTGACGGATATAGTTCCTTTTGAGGGAAAGGGTGTCGTCTATTCCGCCATAACCGGTGAGTACGATGATGTCAAGGAACCAGATATAGTCAATCCTGATTTTGATTATATCCTTTTTACCGATAATGAAAATATAAAATCGGATATTTGGGATGTCAGAAGGATAGACAACCCGGAGGGACTGGATGAAGTGCGGCTTGCCAGAAGGATCAAAATCATGGGTCACGAGTATCTGCCGGGATATGATTTTTCTATATGGATTGATGGGAAAATGCAGATAATCGGTGATATCAAGGAGTATATTCAGAAGTACAGGCAGAGGGAACCCATGCTTTTGTTTAGTCATTATATAAATGATTGCGCGTATATGGAGGCAGAAACCTGTCTGGCGATGAACAAGGATAGCGCAGAAATTATGAAAAAGCAGATGGACAGATATCGCAGGGAAGGATATCCGGAGAAGAACGGTATGGTAGACTCTTGCGTGCTGATACGTGATTTGCGAAACGATAAATTAAAAAGAGTGATGGAAACATGGTGGAATGAGGTAAAGGAAGGCAGCCGCAGGGACCAGCTCAGCTTCAATTATGCCTGCTGGAAGGAAGATTTTATGTATGATACCAGTGCATTGTATGTGTATGGAAATGACTATGTGAGGTCACATAATCATAAGTAATTGAAAAGGGAATCGAAAAGGATTCGTCAGCCGCAAGAGAAAGGAAGGATTGGAAATGAGTGAGCTGCAAAAAAATATGATGGAGAAAATTTTGAGGGAAAACAGAGCAATAGCAATGGAAAATATGTGGGCGAATATTTTTCATGATACGATTCGCGGAAGCAGATGGCTCAAAGACCAGCCTTTCTCCCCGGGAAGGGCTGCTATAGGGTATCCCACTTTGTATGCCATGTACAGAATATTGGATGAGTTTCAGCCGGAAAATATTCTGGAATTAGGTCTTGGACAGTCCACCAAAATGATAGGGAGATATGTGCAGTGGAAAGAAGAAAAAGGCGAGCAGTGTCACCATTACGTGGTGGAGCATGATTCGGATTGGATTGCCTTTTTCCGAAAATCCAATGATTGCCTTGGAAATCAAAGTGAGATTGTTCAGTTAGAGTTGGTAAAAACAGAATTTGATGATGGAGTGTCGGGGGAAAAGACCTATATGAATTTATATCAAAATTTTGCGGAGACTTTTGCCGGTAAAAAATTTGATTTTATTTTTATTGACGGTCCCTTCGGAAGTCCGTTATATTCGAGGATGAATATTATTGACCTTTTGCCGGAATGTCTGGAGAACTCTTTTGTCCTGATGCTTGATGATGCAGAACGCATAGGGGAAAGAAATACTTTGCAAATGATGGAAAATATCCTGAAGGACAGCCAAATTCCATATGTTGGAAAGAATTATTATTACGCCGGATTGAAATCCACAGCTATTTTGACATCCAAGGATTTACATTTTTTGTGCACTATGTAGGGGAATCGAAAATGAAAGTCTTATTTATGGATTGGAACAGCTATGGCAATGAAGATATGATAGACGTTTTGAAGGAACTCGGCCATGAGGTGGAGCTTTGCCGGCTGCCGAACGGAATCAATACCTCCAAGGAGGAAGCGGATAAAATATTGAAACCGGTGCTGGAGAGGGAACGGTTTGACTTTGTGTTTTCCTTCAATTATTTTCCCGTGGCATCGGATTTGTGTATGGCAGCAGGTGTGTCTTATGTGTCCTGGGTGTATGACAGTCCGTATATTCATGTGTACTCCTATACTGTCCTGAACCCCTGCAATTATATTTTTCTCTTTGACTACGAGGTGTATAGGGAGCTTTCTGAGGAGGGTATCAAGACGGTATATTATATGCCCTTGGGTGTGAATACCAAGCGGCTTCGAGGCATGGGGAATCCCAATGGGAATGAAGAGAAGTACAAAGCGGATGTGGCTTTTGTAGGCTCTCTGTATAGTGAGGC
>CAZUAP010000077.1:0-10348 GCA_964617975.1 uncultured Acetatifactor sp.
ATGTGGGAGGACGTTTCTCTGTTCTGACTGCTGTGGGACTTCTGCCTATCGCCGTCAGCGGTGCGAATATCGACAAACTGATGGAGGGCGCTGCCAGCGGCAGAAAGCGCGCTCTGGAGAATGAATTCGAGAACAATGATTCTCTGCAGTATGCAGCACTGCGCAATATTTTACTGCGCAAGGGCAAGAGCGTGGAGATTCTTGCCAACTATGAGCCTGCATTGCACTATGTGAGTGAGTGGTGGAAACAGCTCTTTGGCGAGAGCGAGGGCAAGGACAAGAAGGGTCTGCTGCCTGCAAGTGTAGACCTTACCACAGATTTACATTCTATGGGTCAGTTCATTCAGGACGGTTCCAGAATCATGTTTGAGACGGTGCTGAATGTGGAGACCTCCCGGGAGGAGATTATTATCGGCGAGGAGCCTGTGGATTTGGACGGTCTGAACTATCTGGCAGGCAAGACGGTGGACTTTGTAAATAAGAGTGCCATGAATGGCACGATTCTGGCACATACGGACGGACAGGTGCCCAACCTTGTGGTGAACATTCCCGAGGTCAACGAGTTTTATCTGGGCGAGCTGTTCTACTTCTTCGAGTTCGCCTGCGGCGTCAGCGGATATCTGCTGGGAGTGAATCCCTTCAATCAGCCCGGCGTGGAGAGCTACAAGAAGAATATGTTCGCTTTGCTCGGCAAGCCCGGCTATGAGGCACAGAGAGAAGAACTCTTGAAGAGATTGTAGGACGGGAACTGGGAATGAAGATTGTATTACTGGAAAGAAACAGCGCCGGCACGGATGTGCCGGTGAACTGTTTTGAGGAATTGGGAGAGGTGACGATTTATCCCAACACAGTCACAGCGGATGAGGTGGCTGAGCGGGTGAAGGATGCGGATATCATCGTCTGCAATAAGGCACCCATGAGGGAGGAGTCCCTGAAGGACGCCCCGAATGTGAAACTCATATGTGAGCTTGCCACCGGGTTTGATAACTGTGATTTGACCTACTGCAGCCTGAGAGGGATTCAGGTGAGAAATGTGGTGGATTACTCCACGGGCATGGTGGCACAGCACACTTTTACGTTGGCGTTGGCACTGTCGCAGAAACTGCCCCATTACGACGATTATGTGAAGTCCGGTGCGTATGCGGCGCAGGACAGATTCTCTAATTTTGACATTCCTTTCTATGAGCTGGAGGGCAAGACATGGGGAATCGTCGGAATGGGCAATATCGGAAGGCGTGTGGCAAAGATTGCCGCGGCTTTCGGCTGCAAGGTAATCTTTTATTCTATCACGGGCAAGAGCACCTGCACGGAATATACACAGGTGGACAGGGATACCCTGCTTGCAGAGAGTGATTTCCTCTCCCTGCACTGTCCGCTGAGTGAGCTGTCCCGGAATTTCATTGACAAAGAGGCGCTGGAAAAGATGAAAAGGACGGCAATTCTCATCAACGTGGCGAGAGGTCCGGTGGTGGACAATACCGCATTATATGAGGCACTTGAGGCGGGGAAGATTCAGGCGGCAGGTCTGGACGTGCTCGAAAAGGAGCCCATCACACCGGAAAATCCGCTGGGCAGGATTACCGACAGCAATAAGCTGATTATCACTCCCCATCTGGCATGGGCGAGCGTGGAGGCGCGCACCCGGTGTGTGGAGGGGGTCTATGAAAATATCCGCACTTTTCAACAGGGAATCGACAGAAATATTGTGAATGCTTATGCGCAAAGAGATGCGCGGAAATGAGGATTAAGATGCTAGATAAAATAAAAGAGCTTTGCCATAAGTATGAGGAGATTATTGCATATCTGATTGTGGGTGTGCTGAATACACTGGTCTCATGGGCGGCATGGTTTTTGTGTGCTTATACGGTGTTGGACGCTGAGGTTGTATGGCAAAATGTACTGCTCAGTATTATTTCTTGGGTGGTCGGCGTAGTGTTTGGATACTTTATGAACCGTATTTTTGTGTTCAAGAGCAAGGAGCCCAATATCCTCAAGGAATTTCTTCAGTTTTCCGGAGGTCGAGTTTCCACCTGGGTGTTGGATGCCGTGATGATGGTTCTCATGGTAAATGTTTTGTCAATCAATGAGGCTTTTTCCAAAATCTTCGTTTCCGTTCTGGTAATGATTGGAAATTATCTGATTAGCAAGCTGTTTGTGTTCAAAAAGAGCGACAAGGCAGAGGAGTAGAATAAAAAGGGACAGACCTCTTTTGGGTGTCTGTCCCTGAAAAAAAGTATCAAAAATATTTCAAACGCATTTCAAAACACATTTCAAAAAAGATTCCGGAAATTACCATTTTATATTTACTTTCATGTAGAGCAATTCTTCTCCGGTTCTTCTATATTTAATTTTCTTATTTGCTGAATATCTGTATTCAGGGAGACATTCCAAATCAATATCAAATTTCTTAAAGTTCTGATTCTGAAAATGTTCTGTCAAACTTTCTCTTACCAGATAACCTACCAATATGGCATTGAGCGTGTGAGTCCGGGGATTTGTCTCGCTGCATTTCACACTGCCGTGGCATGAGAGGGCATTGCCGTTTTCATCGATGCTGGAGATGGCTTTCAGCTGTTTGTGCGTTACCACGCCCAACTGCTCATCCATCACCAGATAACCCTTGAGCTTTCCGGTGGGACTCTGTTCGTGAGCCTTTTGAATAATAGAAATCAGATATTCAGTTGTTTCTGCTGCATCTTTTCTTAATTGGACTTGTTCCATAGATACAACCTCCTTTTGTTATAGTCACTCACTATATTAACATTAACATAAATAAATATCAAAGATGCGTCCATTTTAGAAACTTTAAATTTAATATCTTGGATAAACTATAGGTATGGATAGAAAAGAAAAGGTAAAACAAAGTGATAAGCCAATCATTGGTAAAAATATTATGCGGTTGAGAATTCAAAACCATTTGCGGAACGTGGATGTCGTTGCAAAGCTTCAGCTTGCTGGTGTTGAAATCAGTACCAGCACCCTCAGTAAGATTGAGAGAGGATACAGCAATCCTACTGTTCGGATGCTGATAGCTTTGACGGAAATTTTCCGCTGTGATTTTAATGCCTTTTTTTATGAAGATGATAGAAAATAAGTAAAGCCAAATAAATCGGAGAACGAAGTATCCGGTTTGAACTTATATGTAAGATATCATATCTTCCACAAGGCGTGCGGAATGTTCGGCAGCCGCCTTTTCAAATGTGGGATAATCCATCTCGGCACTACCGTCCGCCTTATCGGAAATCGCGCGGATAATCACGAAGGGAAGCTGATTCAGATAAGCGCCGTGGGCGATGGCAGCCCCCTCCATCTCTGCGCAGTCACCGTGGAATACATTAATCAGCCTCTCCTTCACTGCATTGTCGGAGATAAACTGGTCGCCGCTGACTACGCGGCCGTAGATGGCATGAACGTCACTGCAGACGCGCCTGCAGGACGCCTCGGCGAGCTCCATCATCCGGGAATCTGCCGGAAATTCCAGACGTCCCATCTGAGGAACCTCACCCACCTGATAGCCAAATATGGTCACGTCCATGTCGTGATGGAGTGCGTCCCGGGAAATCAGGATATCGCCGATATCCAGACTGGGATTCAGGGAGCCGGCTATACCGGTGTTAATCACATGGGTTACTTCAAAGACATCCGCCAGAATCTGTACGCACAGAGCGGCATTTACCTTGCCGATACCGCAGCGTACGACTACAGCGGGGGTATTGTTCAAAATGCCTTCATGAAATTCCATCCCGGCTTTCTTCACAATATTGACATTTGTCATTTTGGATTTTAAGGTTTCCACCTCCAAATCCATCGCACCTATGATTCCGATTTTACTCATATCAATTTCCGTTCCTTTCTAAAATTCTGCATTCAGACCGGATAGACCAGCCTGTCCTCCTTGATTCCGTACAGCACCGTATCCAGATAATGCCCGGCAAGATATTTCGCCATATTCAGGTTCATATCCAGATAATTGCCGCAGTCCCTAGGGGAAGCACCCGGCACCTCACCCTCAAAGTCCCGGATAAACTCATACATCTCCACAATCAGCGGCACGATGTCTGCGGAGGAATAGTCCCCGACAAGAAGGAGATAAAAACCCGTGCGGCAGCCCATGGGCCCGAAATAGATGGTTTTGTCCTTGTAGACGGGATGATTTCGCATAAAGGTTGCCCCCAGATGCTCGATGGTGTGCACCTCCGCTGTGTTCATCACCGGCTCCTCGTTGGGACTGGTCATGCGCAAATCAAATGTGGTAATTACTTCGCCCCTCACGGTATCCTTTCGGGATACGTAAATGCCGGGCTGCAGTTTGATATGGTTGATAGTGAAACTTGTAATTTTTTCCATACTAGCCTCCAATAATACTCAATTATATCATCCATAGACAAATTTTTTGGATTTACGACCATAGTATACAATAAAACACACACAAAGAAAAGCCCTTGCTTGTGCAAAATGAAGGAATAGTGTATAATGAGGCGTGTCTGTGACATATTCTTTATATTTAGTTATCAGGAGGCAGAGACGGGACTGCATGGAAAAAAATGTAAGACAGAAAATCAGTGTAGCTGGAATCTATATTTTGACGGGCATAGTGTGTCTGTTGCTCTCAATGCCCATTCTTTCCAAAAGTATCACGTTGGATGAGGCATACTCTATTGTGCTGGTGAGGCGGTCCTTGAGTGGGATGGTGCAAGGCACGGCAGCGGACGTGCATCCTCCGCTGTACTATTTTTTCTTGGAGTTATGCAGGTGGTTCACGGGCGAGTCTATTGTAAAGTACCGGATTGTGACCGCTCTGGCGACATATGTGAATTTGTTTTGGCTGGGAGCAACCCTGATACGCAGAAGATGGGGTAACAGAGTATCCTGTTTTTATATTTTGTGGTTTGGACTCACCTACTGTACGGTGGAGAGAAACGTGATTATCCGAATGTATCCTCTCGCGAGTTTTCTGGTGACGGCGACGGTAGTCTTTTTGTTCTTCTTATATGAGAATTGGAAATGGAAAGATTACATTTTGAGCATTGTTTTCACCATAGCGGCAATGTATACGCATTATTATGCTGTCATGGCGGTGTTCGTTGCGTGGGTTATTTTGTTGGCATTGGTATGTTTCAAAAAGAGAGAAAAATTAAAGCTGGTTATCGGCGGGGGAGTCATAATTGCAATCGGCTATATTCCGTGGATGGGAGCTTTGCTGTATCAGACTCAAAAGGTTGCAACACATTATTGGATACCGGCATTTGACTGGAGTGAATGGTTTCAGTCGCCGTCCACATTGGTAGAAAATGAATTGACGGGCAGCGGGAACGCGCTGTATCTGCTGGTTTTGGTTCTTGTGGTGATGGCGTTCGTGAGAAGAAATAAGGATGCGATTGTGTGTGTGTCGGTATTTGGCGGTACAATGTTGATTGCGGCGCTTTTATCGGTATCTGTGGCATCTATATGGCAGGCTCGGTATATGTACGTCGCATGGGGAGTCTTAGCTCTGGCGATAGGGTTGGTGTTGGGAGATGCTTTCAGCGAGTATTCGGTGATTACGCAGGGTGCAGCGTTGTGTCTTTTGTGTATTGTAGGATTTTTTTCTTTCTCCACCATGTACCATAGCGCATTGATGCAAGACACATCTGATGAATGGGTACAATTTCTGAAAGAGAATGTGAAAGAAAATGCTTTGGTTATAGCGGATGATACAAGTGATGATAGATTGATATTGCAGTCATATTTGCCGGACGGCGAGGTAGTTGTGGCTCGCAATGCTGTTAAAATGGATTCTGAAGAGAGTCAAAACCTGTTATCCAAAGCGGGGGATGGCAATACATGGTTCGTTGTCAATTATGCGATGCAGAGAGTGGGTCTGGATGTCATGTCGGACTGGTTTGCGCAGTATGGGCTTACTCTCCATTCTGAGGGCAGATACAGCATACAGGCACAGGATTTGGAAATCTTTAGCGTACAGGGAGAATAGAAGTGAAGAATAAAATAAAAAATGCAATTTTACTTTGCAGTGGGGCAGCAGTGTTTGCGATACTTGCCACGATTGTTTTGTATCAATGTTTTCCACAGCTTTTGTACACTGTAGTCTATGATGTCCGCCAGAGTGATTTGTATGAAAAGGATGTCATAGAGGTTGCCCCCGGGACGACCTATACGGAAATCTTTTCTCCGGAACAGCCCTTTGTGCAGGCGATTGGCATCCATGTGTCGAGAAAAGCCACAGAGGACAAGGTAATCGGGAGATTGTATGATGAGGGGGGTAGGCTGCTGGGGGAAGACTCCTTTCTGCTAAGCGATGTAGATTACCAGTTTGCCTTCAAAAAGAAACTGGACACAGCCAAGACCTATCGTCTGGAAATAATTTTTGCCGAGGACAATGAAAACTCCCTGATGGTCACCTTCGGCCCGGAGGGAATCGGTCCCTCGGAGCATATTTCCTTCCAAAACGATGACCAAAGCAGTGACCGGAGCGCAGAGGAAATCCTGTATATGGAGTACGTGTACGGAACCTACAGCAAAAAACTGCTGGCACTCTGGGCATTGGTCTTTTTCATATCCGGTCTGGTCGTTGGGGAGACGGTGATGAGCCAAGCTCAATTCTTCCGAAAGACGGACACAATGCTGCGGATGCAGGCGAACAGATAGGGCTTGTAATATTCATAATCCACGGGGTCCTGCTCCAGAATAATGGAATGGCAGGTGCTGCTCACCAGTTCAACGATGGTATAGAGCATTAAAATCGGGTCATTCCATTCGGAGCCGTCGGTCTCAATCAGCTGATAATAGGTGGCGAGAATGTCAAACTCGCTCTTGATTTCCTCGCGGGTCAGCGCACTTTTATAGATGCCATAGTTCAGATTTTTGTTGATGAATTTCAACAGCTTGGAATCCTGAATCAACTGCTCTACCAAATCATCCGCAATAAAAATCAGGGTGTCCTCCACGGAGAGCTGCTCGGGTCGTTCGCGGAGCCTTTCCAGCGCGTGCATAAAGAGCTGCTCTGCTTTCTGCGCAATCAGCTTTTCGATTAAATCTTCCTTGTCCCTAAAATAAAAATAAAAGGTGCCCTTGCCCACGCCTGCGCTTTCGGTGATGTCGGAGATAGTGGTGCCGGCAATCCCCTTTTTCATGAACAGAGAGAATGCCTGAGACAGGAGGGCATTTCTTTTTTTCTTTTTATTTTCTTCCGCTTTTCCCATAAAATCACCTTTCCAAAATCTGAAAACAAGCCTTTTTTTAAATCTTTATCTGTTATATTAGCATAGAAATTCCAAAACACCAATATGTAAATTGAAAAAAATTGACCGATAGTCTAAAATTTTTATAAAATTATTGACCAACGGTCAATATCCTGTTATAATTTCATAAGATAAATTATGACGGATAGTCAAAAATGGAGTGAGAAAAATGCTAGAATTTGCAAAAAAGATTGTTAAACTGAGGATTCCCATTTTAATCATCGCGGTAGTTCTTTTGATACCTTCGGGAATCGGTTTCCTCAGCACACGAATCAATTATGACATCCTGTACTATCTGCCGGATGACATCGAGACGATGCAGGGGCAGGACATTCTTATGGATGAATTCGGCAAGGGCGCCTACGGAATGTTTGTGTGCAACGGGATGAGCAGTGCGGATACCATCCGCATGGCGGAGAAACTGGAGGAGATTGACCACGTGGTTGAGGTAATCAGCTATGATAACATCACCGGTGGTGCGATTCCTAAGGAGATGCTCCCCGAGGATGTGAGAAAGATTTTTTACTCTGACAAAGGCGACGGCACGCTGATGTTTATCTTCTTTGACACCACCACCTCTCAGGACGAGACCATGGATGCCATCATGGAAATCCGGCAGATAGCGGGAGAGCAGTGTTTCCTGTCCAGTATGTCAGCCATCGCGACGGACACCAAGAATCTGGTGGAGAGCGAGATGATGATTTATACATTGATTGCCGTTGTGTTGTGCTCCATCGTTCTGCTGGTTACGACGGATTCCTTTATGATACCGGTGCTGTTTATGGCGAGTATCGGCGCGGCGATTATCTACAATCTGGGGAGCAATTTCATCCAGGGAGAGATATCCTATATAACGATGGCGCTGGTTGCCATCCTGCAGCTGGGCGTGACCATGGATTATTCCATCTTCCTCTACCACAGTTACAAGGAGGCGCAGGAGGAATACGAGGATGCCAAGGAGGCTATGGCTCATGCGATTGCGGCGACTATTGTCTCGGTTACCGGTTCCTCACTAACGACGATTGCAGGATTCTTGGCGATGTGCTTTATGACCTTTACCTTAGGTCTGGATATGGGTATCGTCATGGCGAAGGGCGTAGTGATGGGCGTTATCTGCTGCGTGACGGTGCTGCCGGCACTGATTCTTACCTTCGACAAGGCAATCAAAAAAACCCAGCATAAGGCTCTGCAGCTGGGGACGAACGGAATCACCAAATTTGTCACCAAGTCTTATATCGTGATAGCCGTGGTGATGGTCATACTGTGGGTGCCCGCCGCATACGGCAATAACAATGTGAAGGTATATTATAAGTTGGACGAAAGCCTTCCGGAGTACCTTCCCAGCCGTCAGGCAAATGAGGCATTGGCGGACGGGTATGATATGAACTCCGTATCCATGGTGCTTGTCCGGTCAGACCTGTCCTCCAAGGATACCAAGGCGCTGCTGGCAGATATGCAGGATGTGGAGGGTGTATCCTTTGCGATGGGTATCGACTCCATAATGGGACCTTTGATTCCGGAGAGCTTTCTTCCGGACGAGGTAAAAAACAAGCTGAGCAGTGACAACTGGAAGATGTTGATTGTCTCCTCTGTATATCAGGTTGCCACCGATGAAGTCAATGAACAATGTGAGACCTTGGAGAGTATCATAAAGAGTTATGACCCGGAGGGAATGCTGGTGGGAGAGGCTGCGGCTACCAAGGATTTGGTTCGCATCACCAACACCGATTTCAACACAGTCAGCGCGGTGAGTATCGGAGCAATCTTTATATTGATTTTGTTTGTGCTGAAATCCGTCAGCCTGCCGATTATACTGGTGGTTGTGATTGAGCTTGCTATTTACGTCAATATGGCGCTTGCTTATTACACGGGAACCACGCTGCCGTTCATCGCTTCTATCTGCGTGGGTACCATACAGTTGGGTGCAACTGTCGACTATGCAATTTTGATGACCACCCGTTATAAGACGGAGAGAATGGGAGGCTGCACCAAGAAGGAAGCGGTGGAAATTGCGCTTTCTACATCGGTTAATGCCATTTTCACCAGTGCCCTCGGATTCTTTGCGGCGACCATCGGCGTGGGCGTTTATTCGGATGTAGATTTGATTGGTGCCATCTGTATGCTGCTGGCAAGAGGTGCATTGCTCAGTATGGTGATTGTGCTCTGTACCCTGCCTACCATGCTTTTGATTTTTGATAAGCTGATATGCAAGACAACTATCGGAATGACCAAGATTGATACGAGGAGGAAATAAATTATGAAAAGAAAGATTTTTGAACGGGTCGTGGCATTGAGTTGTGTGACGGCACTTATGATGACGAATCTGACGGGTTGCGGTGGTGTCAGCAACACCATCACGAACGCATTGGCAGTCAAAGAACAGGTCTCGGACATTCAGGATGCGCTGGAGGAATTGACGGACGCCAATATCATCAAGCACAGCAGCACCGCAGGAAAAGAAGAAACCGTATATGTCATGATGGATGCGGATGGCAATACCTCCTCCACCATCGTCAGTGAATGGCTGAAAAATCCGGAGGGTGCGGAGAACGTGAGCGATACCACCATTCTCTCGGACATCACGGCGGTCAAGGGGACTGCGGAATATACGGAGACAGGTGCCAACACCGTCAACTGGACCACGGACGGCGGCGATATCTACTATCAGGGACAGACCAATGCAGACCTTCCCGTCTCGGTGCAAATCAGCTATGAGCTGGACGGCAAAAAGGTGACAGCCGAGGAGCTGGACGGTGCAACCGGTCATCTGAAGATGACCTTTGACTATGAGAATAATACCGCCACAGAGCGGGTAATCCACGGGGAGACGAGAACCATCTACCAGCCTTTTATGGTAATTTCCGCAATGATGCTGGACAATGACAAGGCGACAAACGTGGAGGTGAGTGACGGAAAAACTATCAACAGCGGCGATGTCACCATAGTGTTTGGCACGGCAATGCCGGGACTTGCAGACAGCCTTGGGCTGAATGAGATAGAGGACGATGATGGGGAGTCGGTTGACATCGACATCCCGGAGCAGGTGGTTGTGGAGGCGGATGTCACAGATTTCAGCCTGTTGATGACCTTGACCGTCGCATCCAACAATG
>CAZUAP010000078.1:0-10181 GCA_964617975.1 uncultured Acetatifactor sp.
TCAGTCCCGCCCACCAGTCGTGCATGACGATTTTGTCCATATGCCGCACCAGAAGTATCCGGTCGCGCAGGGGACGGTTGATCATGACCGTGCAGCCGGTGATGACGTTCTGTATGATCAAACGGTTGATTCCGGTCTTTGTGCAGTCGAGTGCCTGGTAGCTGCTCATGCGCTCCGCTATCACCTGAAGATTTTCGTCCGCAACCGTAAGCTCCGTGAAGACAAGCCGCGGTGCCTCGCCCGACGGTGTCTCCCTCATGCGCTGCACGGTCTTCTCAATCTTGTCCGGAAGCCAGACGTCGTCCTGGTCGCAGAACAGATATTCCCCCGCCTCCACGCGTTTCAGCAGATAAAAGAAATTGTTCCGCGCTCCTCCCGTCGGTTCCCCCTCCACGCACACAAAATGTTCCGGATATTTTTTTACGTATGCGTCAATCACCTCTAAAGTCGCATCCTGCGAGCCGTCGTCGTGTATATACGCGGTCCAGTCCGTGTAAGTCTGCGCTAACAGGGAATCCAGTTGTTCTCCCAGATATTCGGCTCCGTTGTATGTGGCAAGCAAAATTGCCACCCTGTCTGTCTGATATGTCATCACATTGCCCCGTCATTTCCAAACACTACCCCAATCGTCTTCAGCAGAATCTGTACATCCTTCCCAATATTCCACTCATTAATATACTCGGTATCCAGCTTCACCACTTCCTCAAAGTCAGTAATGTTGCTCCGTCCGCTCACCTGCCAAAGCCCCGTCACTCCGGGACGGAAAGACATTCTGGCGCGGTGATGCGGCTGGTACCGGGTCCATTCATCAAGAGTCGGAGGTCTTGTCCCAACCAGCGACATATCCCCCTTCAGGACATTAAAGAACTGTGGAAATTCATCGAGACTATAACGACGCAAAAAGCTACCAATCCCTTCTTTCACGGTTCCATCCGGCAAAATCCGGTTTCCGATGATACGGGGATCATAGTCCAGCTTGAACATCATGCCGTCCCCCACACGGTTCTGACCCATCAATTCCGCCTTGCGCTCCTCTGCATTCAGGTACATGGTGCGAAACTTGTACATCTTAAATCGTTTTCCATTTCTCCCAATGCGCTCCTGCGCAAAGAAAATCGGTCCCGGTGAGCTGATATAGATGACCGGTCCAACAAAAATCAACAGCAACAATGTTATCAGGCAGCCGACCAGCCCACCTGCGATATCCATCAATCGTTTCATTGTAAGCTCTGCCGGAGTTGCAAACCGCACGCTTGTCGTCAGCACGGTGTAATTGCCCAGGCGCTCCACCTGCTGACGGTTCGCCGCAATGTGATCCGCTCTGGTAATCGCCATATGTACTGCCACCCCCATCTGCGTCAATGTCTCGATGAGTTCCGTTTCTTCCTCCCTTGGAAAATCAAGTGACAGAAACACCTCATCCACCCATTCCCTGCAGACATAGTCGACTACATCCTTATAATTTGCTACAACCGGCACTCCCGCAATCTCCTGCCCCTTGCAATCTGCATCCGTCACCACTGTGCCTACCGTACTATAAATATTGTAGTTTGCATTTAGAATGTTTTCGATGCTCCCCTGCAGCGATTCCTTTGACGCAATAATGAGCAGAGACTTATTTGCCCCATAGAATCTGCCGTTCCGAAAGCGCCGTTTCCAGAGCAATCGCCCGATGTAGCTCAATACAACGTACAGCAGAATCATCAGATAAAAGGAAATACGGGAATAAATCGCGCCGCGCTGAGTGGAGAAGAGATAGAACACGGTCGCTCCCTCCACAAGCAAAACATGTTTCACCACTGCGAGAAATTCCTGATATTTCCCCCGCTTCAATATGTTTTTGAACGAATCAAACAAAATTGCGACGAGGAAATCTACTAGAAGATAGACGATTGCAAGGTTTAAGTACTCCTTGTTCAGATAGGGATTGCCCAGACCGAATCTTATGCTGTATGCCAGTATAAATGCCATCTGCTGAAAAATCATGTCTAACAGGATGAAGTCCGAATGTTTCAGCCAGCCTTTGCTTTTCTTCTTGTACATATTCTTGCCCAGCGACCTCCTTATTCGATTCCATAGGTTACACTCCGTTTTTTTTCCAAAATGCCGGATTGGATGTCTTTTTCAATATTTTTTCGAGCGGCATGCCCTGATACCGTTTTCCCGCACGGTTGCCAAGGTATTTTGCCGCACTCTCAAACACGCACCGCACCATGGACGCAAAGTGAAGCCCCTGAAGCAGTTTCCGCTCGGTGTACAGCACCATCCGGATGCCTTCCCGCGACGCGCTGCCCGATGCGACCTCCTCCCGGTACATCGCAAGGAACGCCCCGATGTCAAAATTCCGCCGGTACTGCTGCCGCAGCGTAAAATTGTGGGAATGGTACACCTGCGCCCCGGCGCAGTAACCGACCTGATAGCCGGCCGCAAGCGCCCGCGCAGCCATCAGCATATCCTCGCTGATCAGGATCGGGCTCTCAAAACCGCCGGTCTCCTCGAGAAAACTCCGTCGGTACGCCGCACATGCATCGGAGAAGAAAAAAGCTTTGATGCCGAGCCTCTCGATGTCCGCCGCCGTACGGATGTTGCTCTCGGGCGGATAGTTGAATGACCGTGTCAGCCGTTCGACCGGTTTCGCATCGGCATAGGGAATCTGCCTTCCCGAGACCATCACGAGTGACTCCCCGTACCGCCGGAAATATTTCAGAAAAGCCTCCAGATACCCCTCATCCACGGGAAGGGCATCCTGGGTCAGGAAGAAGATATAATCGCCTTTTGCCGCCCGCCATGCCATGTTGCGGGTGCCGCCATGGTCAAAATCCGCGCGGTCCACAAGGAGGACTCTCGCCCCGTATTCTTTTGCAACTGAGACGGTCCCGTCCTCCGAGCACGAATCCACAATCAATATCTCGAGTTTCTCCCCGCATGGACTCTGATCGGCCTTTTTCTGACACCGGAGCGCAGGCAGCAGCTTCTTAAGATATTTTTCAGCATTCAGTGTCGGAATAATTACTGAGAGCATATCGCGTCCTCCTTATTTCCGGAATCATCGCAAACAGAATCAGGTAAAAATTCCAGTGCAGGTTGATGATGTACTGCTCCGAGATGCCGTATGCCGCCATGACCACGGCTCCGGAAATAATGTCCCATCTGGCATTCTCCACTGCATACCGCATGATTCTGGTAAATATCCATAAGGTAATCAGGCAGGCGACAATTCCAAAGCCGACATAGAGCCGCATGTAAGCGCTGTCCAGATACATCGTCTGCGTTCCCTTCAGCAGCGCGGACCGGCTGCTGACCTGCTTCACCTTCTGCCCAAACCAGGTGTGGTAATACTTTTCTAAGAACAGATGCCCAAACCGTACGCGCCCGGACAGGAGTGAATCCAGCCGGACAAAAAATGCACTGTCGTCGCTGTATAGGTACGAGCATGCAAAAATGAGGAGAAAGCAAATTGGGTAACTGTAAATCAGGCAAAACCGCGTGACCGGGCAGCGCAGGAGCCATTTTCCGCACAGCTTGGACACAAGCACGATTGCCAGTAAAAGCACGATCAGCAGCGCGGAGGTCCGGCTGGACGGTCCAAACCAGGTAAACACGGAAAGCAGGATTATCCCAACCGCATCAGCGGCACGAAACGCTTCATACCGCACTGCCACCCAGAGCATCGCAAACACCATCACATAGCCCCCAAGCAGGTTCGGATGCACAAAGCCGAGCGTCCAGCGGACCATATCGCCCCTCCGGTAGATATCGACCCCGTACAGGATACCCGCGCAATACGCCAAAAACACCGCAAGCAGCAGCGCCCCGTACAGCAGGAAGGTGCGTTTTACAAAAGTTTTCCACTCCACGTTTCTTGCCGACAGGAGAATGACAAAGCTGTGAAAGAGGCGGAAATTATCAAAATTCTTGTAGGAGACCCAGAGCGCAACCGCAAAAGCCGTATAGATTATCATCTGCCTGACGGTATAATCGGTCAGAAACAGAATGTTTACAGCAGCAAGAATCACCGGTATCCAGTAAAAGTACAGCAAAAACCTGTAAAATTCCACATGGCTGTATCTTATCGTGGTGTCCCGCGCCATGGAAGCCGCCACATACATGAAAAATGAAACGTAAAATAAATAAACAGACACTTTTGAGGTCCATGCAAAGCGCAGCCTGATTGGATTTGGTTTGCACAGCATATTCATTCCTGCGTTTCCTCTCTTGTGTTCCCAAAAATCTTTTTTACTTTTCCCGGTAGCCACACGATACGCTTTCCTATTCGGAAGGACCACGAAGTCCGCAGTTTATCATTTTCCTCCTTATAAAATTCCACTTTATTTTCTTTTTCTTCTATTTCTTTTCTTAACGTTTCTACTTCATTCAGTTTTTTTATCAGTGATTTTTTTTCATCATTCGCGGCTTTTAACTGTTTTTTCAAATTTTTTATCCGGGTATTTTTCTCTTTTATATCCGATTTCAGTTCGTTTTTCGTCTGATCGACAAGTCCTTTTTCCCCAATAAGTTCTGTCAGCTCAATGTATGTGGCAAACGCCATAAATCTACAGAATTCCTCGGCGGAATCCTCCTGGATATGCTTCACATACATGTAATATTTCTTACTGTAATAATATTCCTCGCCCTGTTTGCGAATATGAAGTTTTTCCAGCCCCTCGTCCTGAAGGTATCTCACCATGTCAATGAGCTGTTCGGAATTCATTAAATTCCTGAGAAGATAGATTATGGTTCCAGCAGCTTTGTTGACAAAACTTCTTTCCGGCAATATTCCCCTGTCGCTTAAAAATTCTGCGGCATCCATCCATGCCTGAAACGGTGTCATGGCTGAGCGTGATAAAGTTCCGACAAGGCTTGTGCCCTGATTTTTCCGGTAATTTACCAGCGGCTCCTCGATCGTGGTGATTCTCTCGGCAAGGCACATGGCACACACTGAAAAATAAATATCATTTCCGTTTCTTACACACTGAAAATCCAGATTGTTTTTTTCAACAAATTCCCGGCGGTACATCTTATTCCATGCCGCCTCATTTGTGAAATTCAGAATATAATCCTCGTTTGTGGTCCGGTTGAACACTTCCGTATCCTGGGGAATCCTGTTTCTTTTCATATACCCCTTGTAAGGAAATGATTTATTCTTAGAATCAAAATACTGATTCGCGCCGCAGACACAGATATCCGTATCATACATGACCGATTTGGCATATAACTTTTCCAAGGCCTCCGGTTCAAAGAAATCATCACAATCCCAAAAAACAAGGTACTCACCTGATGCGTGTGATTTTCCGAGATTTCTTGCTGCCCCGGCGTATTTATTTTCCTGCCGGTAAATTTGAAATCTGTCATCTTCTGCCCTGTATCGTTCCAATATTTCATATGATGAATCTTTGGAACCATCATCAACGCATATAATCTCTATGTCTGTGAGTGTCTGGTTTTTTATGCTGTCCAGACACTCAGTAAGATGCGCTTCCCCATTATATACCGACACTATTACTGATACCTTAATCATATGGCTCCTATCTGGTAGCTCATCCATAAAGCAACTGCCTCCCATTCGGTTCTTATTCACTCTCGTAAATCCGCACTCCATTGTAGGTCTTGTAAGCATAAATCCTCACATAATACTTCTTTTTGGCGGTAAGTCCGCTGATGGCGAGGGATTTTTCCGTATTTTTCAGACGGTACACCAGCACGCCCGCATCAAAACTCTTCGTATCCGCCACCTGTATCTCATAGCCATCGACGTCCTTCAGCGCGGGAAGCTCCAGCGTGATTTTTCCCTTCCTGGATGCCTTCACGGTGCTCTGTTCGACGGTCCTCAGCATATAATAATCTTTATCCGCAAAACGGACGCGGGATGCCTTCCTGGAGCTGCAGGTGTTGGCGTAAATATATCCCGTCGCTCCATCCGAAAGGATTACGCCGTCACTGACACGCGAGATGGAGTTGCCCGAAATCGTGAATGTTCCGTTGTCAACTTTGATTGCCGCGTTCGTCTTATAACCCTTTAAGGTATTGTTCGAAATAACATGCCGGCTCGCCGCCGTCGTGTCAAGGTAGATCAGTGCCTCCGCCGCCGATGTACTCCTGATGGTATTTCCCGTGATTCCCACCTTCGCCTTTGACCCGGAGTACAGGTAGATTCCGTATCGTTTGACACCGACGATCTTGTTGTTGCATATTCCCTTAAGCGCCGTCGAGTTGGACAGATAGATTCCGCCGCCGTTCATTTTGCTGACCGTATTTCCGGACAGCGCAAGCGTGGTTGATTTATTGGTGAGATAGATGCCGTCGTAGGTGTAACCATTCTTAATATGCGCATCATTCTCAGAAAAATTCTTTCCGGTGACCGTGTTGTTCGTAATGGCACAGTTCTTTGCATCCGAAAGATGGATTCCGTACCCTGCCGTCACAATTTTATTGTCTGTAACGGTCACGCCGCTGACATAGTAATTTTTCAATGTGACGGCTTTGCCATCGGCTCCGTTTACTGCAGTGGTGCGGTTGTATCCGTACACTTTGATTCCGGCACATTCCACCGTTCCGTTGCGATAGGTGATTGTCATTTTATTGCCGCTGATGACCGTCTCCGCCTTATGCTTTATGCTCTTTTTATATGCGGTCGTTCCGTCAAAAATCGTTGTGTAGACGCAGTTTACAGCACTTAAATGCGATGGCAGGTAATACGAAAAATCAATTCCTGCGCCACAGTTCTTCATGACATTGTCCTTGATCTCGCAATTGTAATAATTCAGGCAGGTAATTGCCCCATAGGTGATGTTGGAAAAGGTATTGTTGTTAATCTTGATATTCGTGTGGTAAGCGCCGACTAACATCGAATGTGTTCCGACTCCCTTTGAGAGGTTCTGAAACGTGCAGCCGGTAATCTCCACATTTTTCATCGGGGTCCCGTCCGCATAAGCTCCCGGATAATTGGTCTGCGAGGTCGGAATATCCAGCTGCAGTGCCTCACAGGTATGCTGATTCCCACTGATTCCATAGGCATCCGTAAACACACAGTTCTTTACCGTAAAACCATCGATTGCCGCAACCTCCACCTGATGCTTTGCGCCCCCTCCGGAAAACGTCACGCCGTCGAACACAACATTTGTCGCGTGTGCCATACGGACAAGCGTAGATGTGCTCTTGCTGTTTCCGACCAGCGTGCCGCCTTTAATGGCGATATTCTCAAAACCGCCATAACCGGCGCAGGCTTCACTCATGTTGTAATTTGCCTGTCCCTGATATGTCCCGGTCGTTGTGCCGAGAAAAATCATATTGCCGGTCGCCGCCGTCATTGTAATAACCGTCGCCTCGTCCATCCTGACCGTGACATTGCTGTACAGATTGATCTGACCCGACAGTGTATAATTGCCCGCCGGTATACGGATGACGTAGGGTGCCGCCTTCGTGGCGTTGTCCCTTGCCTCCGCCGCCGCCTCCTGCAGACTGTAGGTAATGTTCCCGTCTGCAATCTGTGCCGCGTCAAACGTCAGCGTATTCCCGCTCCGGCTGTATGCCACAACACGGATTTTGATGGAGACGCTCTTCTTCTCCGTGCCTGAGGTGAAGGCGTACTTGTAGGTAAGTTTTATAGTTGTAGTTCCCTCTTTGCAGCCGGTGACCGTTCCGTCCTCGTACGTCGCAACGGACGACACCGAACTTGTGATTTTTGTGACCTCCGGATATACAAACCGGCTGTAAGCCTGTCCATCTGCTCCGGTCACAGACTCTTCCTCCACCGGTATCTGAAAGGTCAGTGCCTCGCTTGTCCCCTTGGTAAGGTGGTACAGCGGAGTCGTCTCTGCCAGCTCCACCTCACTGACGTTCACGGTGATTGCCCATACATGAATTTTCGCGCCAAAGATGATTGCGGAACAGAAAAAGAAAAAGAAAAGAACTCTCAAATACGTATTTACTGCTTTCATTTGTCTCATAAAAAACCTGCCTTCCTTAAAATACTATTGTATCGAAACAGCACTCAAAAAGCAATCACTTAATTGCTATTGTACACCATTTCCATTATGGACAAAAAGTAAAAAATACGGTATGATAAAGGTCACTATACTGTTCTTCGTATCCGCGACAGGATATAGTTGGAAAGGAATTCAACCATGGAAATACTTTTACTGACAAACCGCGATTCAGATAATATTGGCGACCAGGTCATTGAGGCATCCGACATTGCCCTCATCAAGGCGGTAATGAAAAACCTGAATATCGAACCTTCTGATTACAAAATCAGCAGCCGTGCTGCCGCTATCGTCACGCAAAGCTATCTCTCCACCAAAAATCCCGCACTTCTTGAATCCGCTGAACTTGCTATCCAGAGCGCGGATCTTATTGTCTTCGGCGGGGCTCCTCTGTTCAACTATATGTACCAGACATTCTATGAGCGCACCTCCATTGAGCTTGAGCTTGCCGAGAAATACCACAAACCGGTCATCTTCTCTGCAATCGGTATCGAACACTACGATGAAAACAACAAGAAGTGCCAGCGTCTGAAGGCAGCGCTGAATCTGGACTGCGTGAAGCAGATCACCACACGCGACGGGTATGACAAGCTGGAGAAATTCCGCAGCCGGGAAGATATTGTGATTGGAAGGGTCGCCGATCCGGCGGTATTTTCCGGAAAGGTCTTTGAGAAATTTGAAACCGCAAAAAAATCAGACACCAAAAAGAAAATCGGGCTTTTTGTGCTCCGCGCAAACGGTTTCAAGGATAACAAATACGATTTTTCCCGTGATCAGGCTGCATCCCTCTGGAAAGACCTCGCGGTCACTCTCGAATCCCGGGGATATGATTACGAATTTCTCACCAGCGGGCATTTCGGGGATGAGGCATTTCTCTATAACCTGATTCAGAAATACGGCATTCCGGTCAATAAATGCGTGACGAACTTAAATCTCCCGGAGGCTCTGCTTGAAAAGCTTTCTTCCTACGACGGCGTGATCTCTTGCAGGCTCCATCCGAGTATTATTTCGTTCTCACTCGGGATTCCGTCCATCGGGCTTGAATGGAACAACAAAGTCGGAAAATTCTATGAAAATATCGGATATCCGGAGCGCGTCATCCAGGTGGCAGACTTAAATGCCGAAAATGTCGCAGACCGGCTTGAGCAGGCGATGTCCGAAGGCATTAAAAAGGACACGGATTATCTTCTCTCCGTGTATACGACGCTGTTTGCGGGAATCAAAAACGCCTGCTACCCGGATTCGGATGCCGTTTGCTACACCTATGATGAGCTTCTTTTAAACCTGCCTCCGGCTTCCGCCACCTCCAAAAATGAGGCAAGTGAAAAGATAAAACGGAAATTCCGAAGAACTTATTTAAAGTACAACGAAGTTTCCGCCAAATTAATTCAGGAAAAGGCAAAGACCGCCGAGCTGAATGCGCAGGTTATGGAGCTGTTGGAAAACCTGCCTCCGGTCGCAGACCCTTCCCATCCTGAAAGCAGTGAAAATATATCGAAGATGTTCCAGAGAACTTACCAGAAATGCAATGAGCTCTCCGAGACAGTCAGCCGGGACAAGGCTCAGATTGCACAATTGAACGCACAGATTGAAAAACTGAATGCACAGATTTCCACTCTGTATGAAGAACCCGTCCGGTTAAAAGACAAGATAAAAAGATTAAAGAAAAAGAACCTGATATTGAAGAAAGAGAACCAGTTGCTGAAGAAAAAACAATCAAACATCTTTGTGCGCGGCTGGCGCTGGCTGAAGCGTAAGGTAAAAAAACTCTTCAAATAATCAGACTTTCTAAATTAAAAACTCCCCGTCCGGGGAGTTTTTTGGGTTACAAGATATTCTTTTTCTGATAATCGATCATCACGTTGTAGATACGCTCACAGTTATTGTGATCGTTGTAATAGAAGAAATCGTCTGCACGTTTTACATATTCCTCTTTCATCACGCAGCCGTTTTTCATGTATTCACACAGCACATCGATCAGCTCATCGTTGTCATGGCAGATCTCGCCGAACGCCATGGTGTCATAGAAGAACGTTCCCTCCTCATAATGCTGCGGAATATCCTTGTGGTGCAGGTATACAAGGGGTTTTCTCATATAGGCAAAATCGAATTGGATACCGGAGAAATCCGTCACCATAAGGCTTGACTCGCAGAACATGCGCTCATAGCTCATGTCCCCGACTGCCGGAATGATGTCCA
>CAZUAP010000079.1:0-10176 GCA_964617975.1 uncultured Acetatifactor sp.
GCAAAGGTTACCATGGATGCACTGGCGATGGGCGCTCTGGATTTCATACAGAAACCGGATAAGACGGTGGAGCGGAGTAAGACCAATTTCCGCGAAGGACTTCTGAAAATGCTGGATGTGGTGTCAAACGGTGACTTCCCTGCTCTTGAGACTCCGGAGGTGGAGAAACGCCAGGAGGTTGAGAAACTCGTTCAGGATATCAAGGGACACTGCAGATGGGCAAACGGCACCAAGATTGTTGCCATTGCCAGTTCGACGGGCGGTCCCAGAGCATTGCAGGCGGTGATACCGTATCTTCCGAAGGAGCTGGATGCAGCGATACTGTTGGTTCAGCATATGCCAAAGGGATTTTCCTCCTCTCTGGCTGAACGGCTTGATGACCTGAGTAAAGTCAGGGTGAAGGAAGCCGAGGAGGGCGAGGAGATTCAGAGGGGAACCGTCTATATTGCAAAGGGTGGACAGCATATGAACGTCAGAAAGGCTCCCGGAGGCAAGCATATCATACGATATTCGGATGAGCCGGCGAGGGAGGGCGTCAAACCAAGCGCGAATTATATGTATGAGTCCTTATCGGACAGCAGCTATGATCATGTGGTCTGTGTGGTGATGACAGGTATGGGTTCCGACGGCACTGCGGGGATACGTGCCCTGAAACCCAAAAAAGGAGTCTATGTGATTGCACAGAACAGGGAGACCAGCACAGTGTATGGTATGCCCAAGAGCGTGATGGAAGCAGGATTGGCCAATGTAGAACTCCCGCTGGAAAAGATTGCACAGGAGATTGTACTTTGTACGGGAGTGCGCGATATGTGAATCGACCATATGTAATAATATGTTCTATAGAAAAACAATGTCGAGGAAGCCGTTGGGGGCGGAATGGAGGAGCGTATGGACGTAAGTCAGTATCTTGAGATTTTTCTGGATGAGACAAAGGAGCATCTGCAGAACCTGAACACACAGATTCTGGAGCTGGAAGCTGATTCGGAAAATATGGACACAATCAACGAAATTTTCCGTGCGGCTCATTCCCTGAAAGGAATGGCCGGCACCATGGGGTATAAGAGGATGCAGACCCTGACCCATGATATGGAAAATGTGTTTTCAGAGGTTCGGAATGGCAATATCAAGGTTCAGCCGGAAATGATAGATGTGCTTTTCCAATGTCTGGATGCTTTGGAGGAATATACCAACAATATTCAGGAGACCTCGGACGAGGGAACCAATGACAATGAGCCGTTGATTAAAATGCTTGCAGACATTTTAAACGGCGGTGGCAAGAAAACAGAGGAACCGGCCGCTCCGAAGGCAGAGAGTAAACCTGCTGAGAGTACCGGAAACAGTGATAAGAAGTGGAACGATATCGCTCTGGATGATGCTCAGATACATGTAATTACCGAGGCTGCCAAGATGGGCAGAAAAGCGTATGGTCTCACCGTGACGGTGCAGGAAGGTTGTATACTGAAGGCTGCCAGAGCTTTTCTTGTATTCAAGGCGGTTGAGGAAAAGGCAGATATCATCGTTTCCGACCCCAACGCGCAGGATGTGGAGGATGAGAAGTTTGACCAGGATTTCACTTTGATTGTGCTGTCTGAGGCGGAGTTGGATGAGTTGATTAAGGCGGCAGCCAATGTATCCGAGATTGCCGATGTGAAGGGAGCTCCGCTGGTACTGGAGGAGACCAAAAACTACAGTCCTGTGGAGGAGAAGAGCAGTGCACCCGCAGTTGCCGAGAACGCCGAGAAAGCTCCTGCCGCTCCTGCGGAGGATAAGAAACCAAAGGCAGCGGCACCTGCAGCCAAGGGAGCAGAAAAGAAACCTGCAGCCGGCAAGCCTATGGTCAACCGCACGGTGCGTGTGGATATTGAAAAGCTGGATGTGCTGATGAATCTGGTGAGTGAGCTGATTATCGCAAAGAACTCTCTGGTGGCTGCAGCGGGTCAGGAACAGAACAGCAATTCCGGTTTCAATGAGCAGATTGAATATCTGGAGAGCGTGACCACCAATCTGCACGAATCAGTGATGAAAGTCAGAATGGTTCCCATTGAGAGCGTTGTTCAGAAATTCCCCCGCATGATTCGAGATTTGTCCAAGACTCTGAATAAGAAGATGGAGCTCTACATGACAGGTGAGGAGACAGAGCTTGACCGTAC
Source organism: uncultured Acetatifactor sp. (assembly GCA_964617975.1). Classification (GTDB taxonomy): domain Bacteria; phylum Bacillota; class Clostridia; order Lachnospirales; family Lachnospiraceae; genus Acetatifactor. The sequence continues at coordinate 2,151 of CAZUAP010000079.1, forward strand.
CGTGGTGGATGAAATCGGTGACCCTCTGATGCACCTGCTGCGAAATTCCGCTGACCATGGACTTGAGGATTCTGAGCTGCGTATTCAGCGCGGCAAGCCGCCTGTCGGTTCCATTTTCCTCGATGCTTATCAGGATGGCAACAATGTCGTGATTGAGGTGCGGGATGATGGTAACGGAATTGATATTGAAGCAGTGAGAAATAAAGCGATTGAGCGTGGCACCATCACACCGGAGCAGGCTGCCAACATGGGAGAGAAGGAGGTCATTGACCTTTTGTTCCTGCCCAGTTTCTCTACCGCCAAGAAGGTTACAGACGTCTCCGGACGTGGCGTTGGACTGGACGTGGTGAAGTCCAAGATTGAATCGCTCTCCGGCGAGGTTGAGGTTAAGACCAAGCTCGGCGAGGGCAGCACATGGACTATCCGTCTTCCTCTTACGCTGGCAATTATCCAGGCTTTGATGGTTGTCGTGGGCAATGAAAAGTATGCGATTGCGCTGGGTTCCATTCAGGCAATCGAGGATATCATGCCCGAGGATATCAAGCTGGTGGAGAACAAGGAGGTCATCAATCTCCGTGGAACGGTAATCCCCCTGATTCGTATGAACGAGCTGTTGGATATCGAGAGCAGCAGACCCGCCGATGAAAGTCTGATTGTTGTCATCGTGAAGAAGGGTGACAAGATGGCGGGACTGGTGGTAGATGAGCTGCTGGGACAGCAGGAGATAGTTATCAAGTCCCTGGGCGCATATATCAAGCAGTGCAAGTTTATCAGCGGTGCGACCATTTTGGGCGACGGCGAAGTGGCATTGATTCTGGATGCCAACGCGTTGCTGTAAGAAAGGGGGACATACATACATGGAAGAACTGAGTGTAAAGAGTAGTAATGAGGTAGAGGTATCTAAGTCGAACCGGGACAAAAAGGTTGTCCCCGAGCGGTTTCAGTATATTGTCATCAAGGTGGGCGATGAGCAGTATGGCATAGACATCCGGTATGTTGACAATATCGTGAGAATGCAGAATATTACCAGAGTGCCCAAGGTTCCGGCATATCTGAAGGGGGTTATCAATCTCCGTGGAGAGGTGATTCCGGTCATCAGCATACGTTTGAAGATGGGACTTTCCGAGGATGAGTATACCAGGGCAACCAGAATTATCATTTTAAAGAGCGAGGCGTCCGGCAGTCTGGGGATTGTTGTGGATGAGGTCAGAGAAGTGGTCACACTGAGTGAAGAAGATATCGACAAAGTTTCCCATGAGCCAAAGGATTCCAGAGCGAGCTTCATTAACGGCATCGGCAAGAATGGAGGGGAATTGATTTCCTTGCTTGACCTGAATGCCATCACATTGGATGAAAACGTATAGGTTAATCCATGAAGGAGATGTTTCATGAGTAATATCAGCCTTGAGAAAGTATCTGAAAATTATATGGATGTACTGAAAGAGCTGGGAAATATCGGTGCCGGAAATGCTATGACGGCATTGTCCCAGATGCTTGGATGTAAGGTGGATATGAGGGTTCCGCAGATTAAGCTGCTTGAATTTAAAGATGTTGGTGCTATGATGGGCGGCGAGGAACAGATTATGATGGGTGTCTATCTCGGTGTGGAGGGAGATATCACCGGAAGTATGATGTTCCTTATCGAGAAGTCCAGTGCCAAGCATTTAATCAGCAAGCTGATGATGGGAATGGCGCCTGAGGGGGATGAATTTACAGAGATGGATTTTTCCGCGATGAAGGAAGTAGGGAATATCATCACGGGAGCCTATCTGAATTCCCTGGCAGTCCTGACCAATCTGAAGATTTACCCGACTCCGCCGGAACTTGCAGTGGATATGGCCGCTGCGCTTTTGAGTGTTCCTGCTATTGAGTTCGGGGTGATGGGAGATAATATTCTCCTGATTCAGTCACAGTTTTTTGATGAGGTGGAAATCGACGGTTACTTTATACTGATACCTGATCTGGAATCCTATGGAAAAATTCTCGAATCTTTGGGGATGCCTGTGGAATAATCGAAGGATTGGATGAAGGTGAATGGTATGAGTGAAATCATTAAAGTGGGGATGGCAGATTTAAAGACCTGTTTTAGCCCGAACGGGCTCACTACACTGGGCTTGGGCTCATGTGTGGGAATTGCCATTCGTGACCCCGTTACGAAGATTGGCGGGCTGGCACATATTATGCTGCCGGACAGCACGGTTATCCGGGGCTCAGGCCAGAATATTGCCAAGTTTGCGGATACCGGCATTGAGGAACTGGTGCGTCAGATGGAGGCGCTGGGAGCAAAGAGGAGCCGTATGACGGCAAAAATTGCAGGCGGTGCAACGATGTTTGCATTCAGTGCGAAATCTGATATGGTGCAGGTGGGAACCCGAAATGCGGAGGCTTCCAGAAAAAAATTAAAGGAATTAAACATTCCGATTCTTGCCCAGGACACCGGGGAAAATTACGGGCGGACCGTTATCTTCTACCCTGAGACCGGGGATTATGTTATACGCGCGGTGGGAAAGCCGGAGAGAGTGATTTAATAGAGGTTAGTGAATGGACAGAAGAAATTTGCCCTTAATATTGATGCTTACAGCGGGAGCAGTGACCTGCATCATTTCATTTGTGCGGCAGTACACCATGTTGTATCAGCTCATAGTGCTTTTTATCGTTCTGATTATTTTTTACATTCTGGGCTGTATCATCAAGAGTACGCTGGATTTCTTTGAGAGGGAGAATCAAAAGAAAACCTCTGAGGAGGGGGAAGTCATAGAGAAGGGTGACGGCACGGAAAAGGGTGACGACACAGAAGAAGGGTGACGATTCCAATGGATGAAGCGGGAAGAAAGAAACTTTTAGAAGAATATGCAAAGCTTAAAAGTCCGGAATTGCGGGAAAAAATCATATTGGAATATGCACCTTTAGTCAAGGTGGTGGCAGGAAGGTTGAGTATGTACCTCGGCTACAATGTGGAATATGATGATTTGGTCAGTTACGGGATTTTTGGTCTGATTGATGCCATAGACAAGTTCGACTATATGAAGGAAGTGAAATTTGAGACCTATGCAAGTCTCAGAATTCGCGGTTCCATACTCGACCAGATTCGCAAGATGGATTGGATTCCGAGAACCATCCGGCAAAAGCAGAAAAAGATAGATTCTGTGATTCATGAGATTGAGCAGGAGACCGGACGGGTGGCGACGGACGAGGAGATTGCAAAGGGACTTGGTATCTCCGATGAGGAATATCAGGAATGGCAGTCCCAGATGAAGGTGACAGGTCTTGTTTCCCTTAATGAGTATATGGAGCAGGGCAGCGATGTGGCTCAGGATTACAGCAGACATACGACATCGCATTTTGACAGCCCGGAGGAGAGTATTGAGAAGGAAGAATTGACAAAGATTCTCGGGGAGGCGCTGGAGCTTCTCACAGAAAAAGAGAAGAAAGTAATTACATTATATTACTACGAGGAATTGACGTTGAAGGAAATTAGTAATATCCTAGAAGTATCGGAGTCGAGAATCTCGCAGCTGCATACCAGAGCGCTGCAGAAGATGAAGACGAAGATGGGGAACTATATGGGAGTCTTTTCGGTTTAGTTTCGGAACAGGTAGTGGTTGTGTTGATGATTATGAGGAGAGAGCAATGCGAAACGGATATTTTCAGCTGGTGAGCGCCCCAGGCGGAGGATATGGAGTGAAGTTTTTTCCACCTCAGGAAGAAGGGGAGAAACTGGGTATTGGCGAAGTGGTGACTTGGCTTGACACGCAGCATATCACATATGATTTGGGGTCTTTGAAGGAATTTTTGGATTCCGGTAAGGAGATTATTTGTCTGCTTGGAAAGGGAGACTGCCCTGTTATCAACGAGACCTATCAGCTGACTATCAGTGAGGATTATATGCTGGCTACGGTGCGCTTTTACCCGCCTTCGGAGGGCGGACAGCGTATATCCTTTAATGAGTTCCTTTCCGACCTGCGTTATAAGAATATTACATCCGGCATTCAGATGACCTGCCTGCAGGATCATTTCCAGTCGGACGGTGTTTATTGCACGGATCTTCTGGTGGCGCAGGGGCGTGAGCCCAGACAGGGTAAGGATGCCCGTATAGAATACTTTTTCAACACCAATCTGAAAGTACACCCCACCGTGCGTGAGGATGGCAGCGTGGATTATTATAATCTCAATGTCATCAATCACTGCAAGCAAGGGGATTTGCTCGCAAAGATTATCCCTGCAGATGAGGGCGAGTACGGCATGAATATCATGGGCACGAGAATCAAGCCCAGAGAAGTCAAGAAAGAGAGCTTGAAATTTGGCAACTATGTGGAGCTGTCCAAGGATAAGATGTCCATCACATCCATGGTGGACGGGCACGTTATGCTCGTGGATGACAAGGTGTTTGTCTCTGACGTCTACACTGTGGAAAATGTTGATATTTCCACCGGCAATATTATCTTTAACGGGAGCGTGCAGGTCAATGGCAATGTCGCCTCCAACTACACGGTGAAGGCAACGGGAAATGTGTTTATCAACGGCGTGGTGGAGGGTGCCAATATCATGGCGGGCGGCAATATCATTATTGCCAGAGGTATGAATGGTATGGCGAAGGGAAGTCTGCGCGCCGGCGGAAATGTTGTGGCAAAATTTATCGAGAGTGCTACGGTTGTTGCCGAGCAGGGCTATGTCAACACAGAGTCCATCCTGCACAGTGATGTTCAGGCGGGTGACGAGATTGTAGTGAACGGCAAGAAAGGATTTGTCACCGGCGGACATGTTCAGGCAGCCAACAAGATAACCGTTAAGACGCTTGGTGCCGAGATGGGAGCTCCCACCGTGGTGGAGGTTGGAGTCAATCCGCAGTTGAAGGATGAATATGTTGGCCTTCAGAGACAGGTATATAATCTCAAGAAACAGATTAAAGATGCCGAACCCATTCTCACAAATTTTGCCGAGAAACATGCCAGAGGGGTACATTTTACTCCGGAGCAGTTCAAGTATATCAAGGATACTGCCAAATCGCTTGAGGCTGACAAGCAGCTGCTGGTGCAGAAGAAAAATGAACTCGATGCCCTGCATGAGATTTTTGCGGCACAGCGCAAGGCTACCGTTGAGGTGACCGGCGAGGTGTATCCCGGAACGACGATTATCATAGGGGATGCCTCTATGGTGGTGCAGACTGGCTATCGGTATTGTAAATTTGAACGTGTACAGGGAGAAGTAAAATTAGCTCCGCTGTAGGAGGAAATAGTATGGCTTTTGGTTCTATCGAGCTTACAACAATTACCAGAGCACAGGATTTTACTACAATCAAACATAATGAAGATAACAAGGCATTTGTGGACCAGACCAATCTGGGACAACAGGAGCAAAAGACGGCAGAACAGCGTGCAACCAGCGTGACTACCAGTGATAATGCGGAATGGCAGAACAAAAGACAGGATGCCAGGGAAAAAGGGAGCAACGAGTATGTCGGAGACGGCGGCAGACGCCGCAAAAAACAAGAGGATTCCGGCCGTGTGGTGGTAAAGGGACACGGCAGTTTTGATATAAAAATCTAAAGAGAACAACAGGAGAACAACATGGGTATTTTGGAGATAGTCCTGCTTTTGGCAGGCGTGATTCTTGCGGTGCTCAGCTTTTTGCTGCCCGTCAAAAAGGACGAGGTGCCCCAGGAGACCAAAGTTTTGGCAGAAGAAGAAATCAAGACTCTGTTGAATAAAGAGATGGACGGCATTCGTAAACACGTGGATGATGTGGTGGACGAGGCTGTAGGATATGCAGTGGAAAAGACGGAGCGTTCACTGGAACGTCTCACCAATGAAAAAATTATGGCGGTCAATGAGTATTCCGACACGGTTTTGCAGGAAATCCAGAAAAACCATGAGGAGACTATGTTTTTGTATGATATGCTGAATGACAAGCATGCCAATTTGAAAGATACGGTATCCGAGGTAAACAAGACCGTGCAGGAGGTGGAGGAATCCAAGCGCGAGGCGGAAGCAGTGGTTGATTTATTCCAACATCTCAAGCCTGAGACAATACAGCCACAGGAGGAAAAGGTCGTGGAGGCGGCAGCACTGCCGTCCGCATCTGCGGCGGTAACAGATGTTAAACCGGCGGCATCGGCTGCATCCTCCGCAGGTGCACCGGCGTCTGCAGTTTCACCGGCAGCGTCATCCGTTTCTTCGCCGGAGGCATCGACACCGGTGATGGATATTAGTTTTATGGAAAACGGGCAGGAGAACGGCGGCAACAATAACGAGCAGATTTTGAAACTGCACAGACAGGGCAAATCCAAGATTGCGATTGCCAAAGAGCTTGGACTGGGTGTGGGCGAGGTGAAACTCGTAATTGATTTATATAAAAATATGTAGAAACCGACAATCGAGGACATTATGAAACTGAGATACTATTTGAGAGGATTGGCTGTGGGAATCTTGCTTGCCACAGTTATATTGACGATTTCAAATGCAGGCAACAAGCCCATGACGGATGCACAGATTCGCCAGAGGGCGCTGGAATTGGGCATGATAGAGAGCAGTTCCGTAAAACTTTCTGCATTGCAGGAGGAAACAAGCAGCGCAGCAGCAAGCAGCGTGCCGGAGAGCAAGACCTCTGAGAGCAGTGCAAATTCAAGCAGTGAGGAAACAAGCAGCGCGGCGGAAAGCAGTACAGTGGAAAGCAGTGCGGCATCGAGCAGCGCAGCAGCAAGCAGCAAGCCGTCAAGCAGCGAGGCATCCAGCAGCGCACCGTCAAGCAGCAAGCCGTCCAGCAGTACAGCGGAAAGCAGCGCGGCATCGAGTGCGGCATCCAGCAGCGCAGCAGCCAGCAGTAAGCCGTCAAGCAGCGAGGCATCCAGCAGCGCATCGTCAAGCAGTGCGGCGGAGAGCAGCACCCCTGTGAGCAGTGAAACGGAAAGCACAGCCGCAGACAGCACGGAGACGGTTTCCATCCAGGTTAGGAGCGGTGCGAGCTCCTATACCGTCAGCAAAGACCTTGCAGCAGCCGGACTGGTGGAGGATGCGGCAGCCTACGATGCCTACCTTTGCAATAATGGATATTCCAAGAGAATCCGCGTGGGGACTTATGCAATTGCGCCCGGCACCAGCGAGGAGGACATCGCCAAAATCATAACGCAAAAGAATTAATGGGATAAGCGCATGATAAACAAATGATAAAATATTCTGATAAAACATTCTAAGAAAACCCCTTGCCAGAGGGGTTTTCTTATGTTATAATCAAACAGTTGTGACTAAAAAACACGCATTCCGATTTGACGGTGGTGTTTTGGCTGCGCGGCAGGTGCAGAAACTGTATCGGAGCCGCGGATGAAATCTCCGTCAGAGCTAACCGGGTTTTAACGCGACCCGGCAGAAAAGGAAATGCGGAAGAATTTAACCAAACGGAGGTAAAGACATGAGCGTTATTTCTATGAAGCAGTTACTTGAAGCAGGTGTTCACTTCGGACACCAGACCAGAAGATGGAACCCTAAGATGGCTCCCTACATCTTCACCGAGAGAAACGGTATCCACATCATCGACCTGCAGAAGTCTGTAGGCAAGGTGGACGAGGCTTACCGTGCAGTATCCGAGATTGCTGCACAGGGCGGCACCATCCTTTTTGTAGGTACCAAGAAACAGGCTCAGGATGCTGTTAAGACAGAGGCAGAGCGCTGCGGTATGTACTATGTAAATGAGAGATGGCTGGGCGGTATGCTCACCAACTTCAGAACCATCCAGTCCCGTATCGAGAGACTGCACGCTATCGAGACCATGTCTCAGGATGGCACTTTTGATGTCCTTCCCAAGAAGGAAGTTATTGCACTTAGAAAAGAGTGGGATAAGCTGGAGAAGAACCTTGGCGGTATCAAGAACATGACCAGAATCCCTGATGCAATTTTTGTAGTAGACCCCAAGAAGGAGAGAATCTGCGTACAGGAGGCTCACTCTCTGGGCATTACTCTGATTGGTATCGGCGATGCCAACTGTGACCCCGAAGAGCTTGACTACATCATTCCCGGAAATGATGACGCTATCA
>CAZUAP010000080.1:0-10167 GCA_964617975.1 uncultured Acetatifactor sp.
TGACTCCGGACCGTCCGATCCTGATCGACCGTTTCCTGATGCATGCGACCGAGTGTGAGGCAGATGCCATCAGCGACGGCACCCACGCATTTGTGCCTGCTGTTATGGAGCATATCGAGCTGGCGGGGGTTCATTCAGGTGATTCCGCCTGCATCATTCCCTCGGAACACATCTCCGAGAAGAATGTGGCTACCATCAAAGAGTATACCCGCAGAATTGCGGAGGAGATGCACGTGCAGGGGCTGATGAATATGCAGTATGCCATTGAGAATGACAAGGTGTATGTGCTGGAGGCAAATCCCCGCGCATCCCGCACCGTTCCTCTGGTATCCAAGGTGTGCAACATCCGCATGGTGCCTCTGGCTACCGAGATTATCACTGCGGACATCACGGGCAGACCTTCCCCCGTGCCCGGGCTGAAGGAGCAGCACATTCCTTATTATGGTGTGAAGGAGGCGGTATTCCCCTTCAATATGTTCCAGGAGGTTGACCCCATCCTCGGACCGGAGATGCGTTCCACGGGTGAAGTGCTGGGACTCTCCGTTTCCGTCGGGGAGGCGTTTTTCAAGGCACAGGAGGCTACCCAGACCAGACTTCCCTTGAGCGGCACGGTGCTGATTAGTGTAAACCGCAAGGACAAGGCAGAGGTGGTGGAAGTTGCAAAGGCATTCCAGGAGGCAGGATTTAAGATTCTCGCCACCGGAAGTACCTGTTCGCTCCTGCAGGAGGCTGGAGTGAAGGCAGAGCTGGTGAAGAAACTCTACGAGGGCAGACCGAACGTGCTGGATTTGATTACCAACGGTGAGATTGATTTGATTATCAATTCCCCTGTGGGCGGAGAGAGCGAACACGATGACAGCTATCTGCGAAAGGCAGCGATTAAGGGTAAAATTCCATATATGACCACCATCGCTGCGGCGAAGGCTACCGCGGAGGGAATCCTCTATGTGCAGAAGGCGGGCAATGGCGAGGTACACTCCCTGCAGAGCCTGCACGCGCAGATTCAAGACAAGTAAATAAAACAGAATATCCTTTTGATAAAAATTTGAAGAAAATTTGATGAAACTTTTTGTCCCCCAAGGCGTCTTATTCTAAAGATGAGGGAAAACGGTACCAAGAGGAGCAGAGTATGCGAGATACGGAAATTTTGGATTTATACTGGACGCGGAAGGAATCCGCTATCACAGAGAGCCAGAAAAGCTACGGCAGCTATTGTTACAGCATCGCTTATCATATTTTGCATATCAGAGAGGATTCGGAGGAATGTGTCAATGACACTTGGCTCAGGGCATGGAATGCCATACCGCCCAGCCGCCCGGAGAGATTGTCTCTGTTTCTTGGCACAATCACCCGCAATCTGTCCTTCGACAGATGGAAGCATAAGAACGCCTTGAAACGGGGGAATGGAGAGATGGAAGTTGCGCTGGATGAATTGATGGAGTGTGTGCCCTCCGTAAGCAGTACGGAGGATGCGGTGGAGGAAACGGAGCTGCACAGGAGTATCAACCGATTCTTAGGGACGCTCAAGGAGAGGGAACGAAATGTTTTCCTGCGTCGGTACTGGTATGCGGAGGAGTACAGTGAGATTGCCGGGCGATACGGGATGAATCTGAATACGGTAAAGACCACACTTTTTCGTGTGAGGGGCAAATTAAAGACTTACCTAGAGCAGGAGGGCGTGGTGTTATGAGCAATCAGGATTTAGAGAAACGCGAGGCAGCCATGCGCCTGTTTGGGGCACTCTCCGGTGTGGATGAAGAATATCTGGCGGCGTGCGAAGGGGAGAAAACGGCAGGGACATCAGTTCCCTCAAAGGTTGCGCTGTTTGCGCGCAGGCATGGAAGGGCTGTGGCTGCAGTGCTCTGTCTGGCAGTGCTGGGCGCCGGGTATCTGGGCGTGCGTATGACCGGGAAGGATGCCGGGGCGACACAGTCCATGCAGAGTGGCAGCACCGCTATGAACGGTGCCGGTGTGGAGATGCTGGCACAGGAAGCTGCAGAGGAAGAAAATGCGGAGGAAACGGGGAAGACCGCGAAGGAGGCAGCGGCGGACAATGGTGCGGTACAGACGCAGGGTGACAGTGAGGACGCTTTGACAACAGACCAGAGCATCGATTCTCAGGCGTTGAAGTATGTGGAAATGACGGAAGAACAGGCGGCGCAGCTGGCGGTGGTAGGGGCGTTTATGCCCACACATCTGCCTGTTGACGGTAAGCCTACCTCGCTGACCGGATGCGACACTCCCGGGCAGGAGAAGATTCGTCTGGAATGGGCTTATGCGAATACCTGGGATAGCTTTTTCGTGACGATATCCAATCTTGGCACGACGGTGCCCGACTGGGTGCAGGAGAGTCTGGCGGATGTGTCGAAACCTGAGACCTACGATGAGAATTTGTATGAGATTCCTTACAGCGAAACAGTGCCGCAGGAGTATTGGTCTGTCTTTCAGGCACCCGTTTTTGAAGCGAAGGATTTTACAAGAGATTGTGTGAAGGCACGACTTGTAGCCAATGCCGGGGACAGCGGTGATACAGACACGCTCAGAGGAAATTTCGGGGTGCTGTATCAAACCGCGGATGGAAATTATGTGTTGATGCGTTTCAATGGCAGAGGCAGTGTGGATGAGGTGTGGAACCTTATGAACCTCTCCGATTAGCGTTCCCAGCGTCCGGAGGCACCGCAGGGGAGGATGAGCCCGCTTTCCGTCACGGGAAGACCGATTTCCTCTGCCTCCACGTGCCCGCCAAAACGCTTGGTGATAGAGGCATTTATCATATAGGAGAGCACTGCGGGCTGCAGTCCTGTGGTGTAGGAATTAATCAGGAAAAAGAGCGCATCTTCGGAGAGCAGCTGGCTTGTCAGTTCGATAAAGTGCCAGATGCTCTCCTCGATTTTCCAGATTTCTCCCTTGGGGCCCCTGCCGTAGGAGGGAGGGTCCATGATGATGCCGTCGTACTTGTTGCCACGGCGGATTTCCCGCTCCACCAGCTTGACACAGTCGTCCACCAGATAGCGGATGGGGGCATCTCCCAGACCGGAGGCCGCAGCGTTTTCCTTTGCCCAACCCACCATGCCCTTGGAGGCATCCACGTGGGTGACAGCGGCACCTGCTGCTGCGGCGGACAACGTGGCGCCGCCTGTGTAGGCAAAGAGATTCAACACCTTCAGCTGGCGGGAGGGATTTTCCTGACGCGCCTTGCAGATGCGCTCCGAAAACCAGTCCCAGTTGGCTGCCTGCTCGGGGAAAAGCCCTGTATGCTTGAAACTGAAAGGTTTCAAACGGAAGGTGAGACTTCCATCGGCGACAGGGAAATATTCGCGGTTGACATATTGTATGCTCCATTCATCGGGCAAGTCAAAAAACTCCCATTCGCCGCCGCCCTTGGTGCTGCGGTGATAGTGTCCGTTTTTCTGTTTCCAGCCCTTGTGCTGATGGGGAGTGTCCCATATGACCTGGGGGTCGGGACGCACCAGAATATAATCTCCCCACCGCTCCAGCTTTTCTCCGTTGGAGGTATCCAACACCTCATAATCTTTCCAGTTTTTGGCAATCCACATAAAAAATCTCCATTCTACCTTATTTATATCTTCCGCAATTACATATATATTAGCTGTCTATGTTTGTGCATCGAGTTCAGTCTAGCATAGATAAAGGCAATTTGCCACAAGAAAAAATTCTACAAATTATTTTAGAAAAATATATTGACAATTCACCAAAAGAGAATATAATGGAGAAAGTAGATTTCCTACTTCACCTATAGGAAATATATGAAACTGAAAGCAGGAAGACATATGATACGTTTTGAAAAATTGGGAAAGACATTTGTAAATAAGAAACAGACGGTGGAGGCGCTTAAGGATATCAGTCTCGAAATCGAGAAGGGAGATATCTATGGCATCATCGGCTACAGCGGAGCCGGCAAATCCACCCTGGTGCGCATGATTAATGCGCTGGAGACTCCCACCGAGGGAAAGGTGTATGTAAATGATAAGGACTTAAGCACTTTGAGCAAAAAGGAGCTCAGAGAATTGAGAAAAGGAATCGGAATGATTTTCCAGCAGTTCAATCTGTTGGAGTCCAAGACCATCTACGATAATGTAGCGATTCCCTTGAAACTGAATGGAACTCCCAAGGCAGACATTAAAAAGCGCGTTCAGGAGATGCTGGAGTTCGTGGAGCTTTCGGACAAAGCGAACGCTTATCCCAATCAGCTCTCCGGCGGACAGAAACAGAGGGTCGGCATCGCCAGAGCTCTTGCGACGAATCCCTCCATCCTTTTGTGCGATGAGGCGACCAGTGCGCTGGACCCTAAGACGACAGACTCCATTCTGGATTTGCTGAAAAAAGTAAACGAGGTGTTCCATATCACAATCGTGATTATAACACATGAGATGAATGTTATCCAGAAAATTTGTAATAAAGTGGCAGTCATGGATTACGGCAGAGTGGTTGAGACGGGAGATGTGCTGAAGGTATTCTCCGACCCGGAGTCCGAGACAGCCAAAAATTTCGTGAGAAATCTGATACATGATACCATCCCGGAGCCGCTGATTGAGGGAATCAAGAATGAGAAACGCAATGCCAGATTACTCAGAATCAAGCTGGTCAATCAGGAAAAGACGGAACCCCTGCTGTGGGAAATCAATCAGAAATGCAAGGTGGAGACCAATATTTTGTACTCCACCATCAATGTGATTCAGGGTGCGGTCGTGGGCATCATGCTGGTGCATTTTGTGGGACCCGATGAGGAAATCATCAAGGCGGAGCAGCATATCATTGACTCCGGCGAGGAATACAGGGAGGTGGAACTGGCATGACACAGGCATTGGAAAACTTTTTGGGAATTTCAACGGAAAAACTCCTGACGGCAGGTTGGGAGACGATTTACATGGTAGGACTGTCGCTGATTTTCGGGGCGATAATCGGTTCCGTGATTGCAATCCTTCTCTGGCTCACCAGAAAGGACGGATTGCATCCCAACGCAATCATCTATACTGTTTTGAATACCATTATCAATATCATTAGAAGTGTTCCGTTTATTATCCTTATGGTGTGCGTGTTCCCGCTGACGAAATTCATAATCGGAACACGAATCGGAACCAAGGCTGCAATCGTCCCGCTGGTCATCTATATAGCGCCCTATCTTGCAAGACTGATAGAGAACTCGCTGTTGGAAGTCCAGAGTGGAATCGTGGAGGCAGCGCAGTCCATGGGAGCTACCACCTTTCAGATTGTGATTCATTTTGTATTCCCGGAGGCTTTCGGTTCCGTGATACTCTCCCTGACCACAGGCACCATCGGACTTCTGGGGGCAACCGCCATGGCGGGCTATATCGGCGGAGGCGGTGTAGGTAACCTTGCACTGATGTACGGTTTCCAGACCTTTAATTACGCGCTGATGTACTTCACGGTAGTCGTGCTGATTATCTTTGTCCAGATTATCCAGAGCCTCGGCAACGGACTGGCGAGAAAGAGAAGAAACCACGAATAAAACCGGCGCAGACAACAGGTTGTTGTATAGAAAAAGAAGTAGGTAGTAGTTGATGCCAAAGTATCAATGGACGCCAAAGCATCAATTTATTATAGGCAGCTGTTCCAAAGCGAAACTGCGGATTGCGGTGGAACGCCGGCGGTTGTCAGCCCAAAAAGAGAGGAGATTATGAAAATGAGAAAGAAAAACATTGGAAACAGCTTTAAAAAGTCAGCAGCACTTGTGCTGGCATTGGCAGTGGGAGCACTGACCGCTTGCGGAAATACGGAGACCGCTGCAAATGACAGCGCAGCTTCAGAAACCGCAACCTCCCAGGAGGCATCTGTGGAGTCCACAGCAGAGGAGTCCACTGAGACCACCAGAACTGCAGACCCTGACAAGACAGAGATTAAATACAGCAAGTCTCAGGGCCCTTACACCGTATTGTTTGAGGAGGCTATCAAGCCCATTCTTGAGGCAGAAGGCTATACTGTGACAGGACTTGATTTTTCCGAGTTGCTTTTGGCAGATGTGGCATTGAATGACGGTGAGGTAGATTTTAACGTAGAGCAGCACACTGCTTATGCAGAGAACTTCAATGAAGCTCAGGGCGGAGATTTGGTTCCCATCTCTCCTATCCCCACGGTACCTGCAGGTATCTTCTCTGCAACCAACACTTCCGTAGACGATATCAAGGACGGTGCCAAGGTAGCAGTTCCCAACGATGCAGCCAACACCGCAAGAGCATATGCACTGCTGCAGAAGGCAGGATGGATTACACTGGATTCCTCCAAGGATTTGTCCGCTGTGACCCAGGCAGATATTGTTGAGAACCCTTACAATATCGAATTTACTGAGATGCAGTCCATCAACATTCCCGCTGTTCTGGATGATTTTGATTTTGCAGTTATCACGGGTAGCATTGTTTACAATGCAGGTCTGGACGCCTCCACAGCGCTTCTTCAGGAGGATATTCTCGACCATCTCCTCCTTCAGGTAGTAGTAAAGGAAGAAAATAAGGATGCTCAGTGGGCACAGGACATTGTTGCTGCTTATCACTCACAGGAGTTCAAGGATTATCTTGATGCCAATAACGACGGACTGTGGTATGTTCCGGAGGAATTGTTTGCAGACCTGCAGTAAGGAGAGATTACAATGGCAATACAGTTGGACGCAACAGAACAGAAAATAGTCGAGATTATTGAAAAGAATCGAGAGAGAATTGTTGCATTTGCAAGGGATGTTTACACCCATGCGGAACTGGGATATAAGGAGTATGAAACAGCGGGCAAATTTGCCGGAATCATGAAAGAGCTGGGACTGCCCACGAAGGAAAATCTGGCAGTCACGGGCGTGAAGGCTTATTTGAACGAAGATAAAAAGGATAATGTGAGTCTGGCTCTCATCGGAGAGCTGGACGCACTCAGAATCCCGGCACATAAGTATGTGAACCCCGAGACACAGGCTGCCCACTGCTGCGGACATCATGCGCAGTTGGCAGGAGTAGTGGGGGCAGCGCTTGCGCTCACGGATGAGAGCGTCAGAAAAGAATTGGATGGGCAGGTTGTATTTTTTGCAGTGCCTGCTGAGGAATATGGTGAGATAGAGTTTAAGAACAAGCTCACCTCTGAGGGGAAGATAAAATACGGAGGGGGAAAGTGTGAGCTGATTCGCATCGGAGCATTCGATGACATTGACCTGGATGTTGTTCATCATACGGGCGATGAGGACATTCTGGTTGGCTCCGGTTCCAACAACGGCTTTGTCTCCAAGGTAATCCGCTATAAGGGAAAAGCAGCCCATGCCGCAGGCTCACCTCATCTGGGAGTCAATGCGCTCAATGCGGCGTCTCTGGGACTGTCAGCACTGGCTTATCAGAGGGAAACCTTTCAGGATGCAGATTTTGTACGTGTCCATCCAATTATTACAAAGGGCGGTAATCTGGTGAATGTGGTGCCAGATGAGGTCATTATCGAGACTTTGGTACGTGCTGCAAACAAGGATGCCATCATAGATGCAGCGGTGAAGACTGACCGCGCATTTGCTGCGGGTGCGCTGGGAATCGGCGCAGAGTGTACGATAACCACCATGCCCGGATATCTTCCCACCATCGAGAGCGAGGCGGATGAGGATGTGCTGGCAGCCGCGCAGATAGCGTCCCAGACCAGCGAAAAGGATTACGAGGTAGTTAAGAAGAATGTCCATGAGCACAGCGGCGGTTCCACGGATGTGGGAGATGTGCAGTATATCCAGCCGGTGCTCACATTCAATACCGGCGGCAAGGTGAGCGGACTGCATTCGGTAGATTTTGATATTGTGGATGAAGAGCTTGCATATATCGTGACGGCAAAGATTTTTGCCCTTTCTGCGTACCGCCTGTTGAAGAATCATGCACAGAGTGCCAGAAAGATTGTGGAAGAATACAAGGCGCCCATGACCAAGGAGGAGTATATCGCCTACATGGATTCCTTTATTAAGGAAGAAACCTTCGGACCATCCATAGGCTGAGTCCAATCACAAATTTTGGTATGATTTTCAGGGAATTCCCTCAAAAGCAGGGGATTCCCTGTTTGCGTCTTTTTTTGATTTGAGGTATTGGGTATTGACTTGTGACAGGATTAACGATAAACTTTGTATTAAAATGCTGTGGCTATGGAATTGCGGAAGTCACGGCATTGGATTACATAATGTAAAACGACAGAGGAGGAACAACATGACACAGATTGTATGGATTTTGGTGGCATTTGCAGCATATCTGCTTTTGATGGTTGGCGTAGGTGCGTACTATTCCGGCAAAAACACCAGCGCGGAGGATTATTTCCTGGGCGGCAGAAAATTAGGAGGATTCGTGGCAGCACTGTCCGCACAGGCTTCCGATATGAGCGGATGGCTTCTGATGGGATTGCCCGGTGCGATTTATCTGGTCGGCATCGGCGGCGATGGCTGGTGTGCACTGGGGCTGTTTATCGGAACAGCACTGAACTGGCTGGTGGTGTCCAAACGGCTCAGACGTTATACGATTCGTGCCAACAATTCCCTGACCCTTCCTTCTTATTTTGAGAACAGATTCCATGACGACAAGAGGATTCTGATGACGATTTCTTCCGTGACCATCGTCATCTTTTTCTTGGTGTACTGCGCTTCCGCACTGGCAGCAGGCGGACAGCTCTTTGAGTCCCTCTTTGGCTGGGATTACAGAGTGGCACTGACCATCGGTGCTTTCGTCATCCTGCTCTATACATTCCTGGGCGGATTCGCAGCAGTCTGCACCACGGATTTTATTCAGGGGACTATGATGCTGGTGGCATTGCTGGCGATACCTATCGTGGCACTGTTTGTCATGAAAGGCGACGGATTGAGCATCCGCGATGGACTGGCTGCCAACACGCTGCCCGGCACGGTGGATGATTTCCTCAATATTTTGAAATATAAAGATGGAAACAATACAGCAGTCAATATCATCTCCGGACTGGGCTGGGGCTTGGGATACTTTGGAATGCCTCATATTCTGGTGCGGTTTATGGCGGTGCGGGATGAAAAGGAGTTGAGAAAGTCCAAGACGGTTGCCATTATCTGGGTTGCATTGTCTCTGAGCCTGGCGTGCTTTATCGGCGTGGTGGGACGTGCATATCTGGCTCCGGACGCGCTGGTGGAGAGCGGCAGTGAGAAAGTGTTCATTGAGATGATTGTGGAGCTGCTGGCGCGCAGACTGGGGCTGCCGTTTCTGGCAGGGCTGTTTCTGTGCGGTATTCTGGCGGCTATCATGTCCACGGCTGATTCCCAGCTTCTGGTCAGCGCCTCCAGCGTGGCAGAGGATATTTATAAAGGAATGATTAATAAGGATGCCGACAGCAAAAAGGTGCTCCGGGTCAGCCGCGTCACCGTGCTCATCATCGCTGTGGCGGCATATGCCATCGCATGGAATCCTGAAAATACGATTATGGGGCTGGTGTCCAATGCCTGGGCAGGTCTGGGCGCAGCTTTCGGCCCGCTGGTACTCCTCTCACTGTTCTGGAAAAGATGTAACTTTCAGGGAGCAGTGGCGGGAATTATCTCCGGCGCGCTGAGCGTGATTGTGTGGGATTATCTCCCTCTGGTTGATGGAGCTACCATCGGCAGCGTGACCGGGCTGTATTCGCTGGTGGTGGGATTTGCGGTGAGCCTGCTGGCAATCGTTGTGGTGAGTCTTAGCACCAAGGCACCCACCGCGGAAATCCTTCAGGAGTTTGAGGATGTGAACAATAATAAGCTCGCATAAATAAGCTGGCATCAAGGAGCTCGAATCACGCATCTTGAATAACGAGAAAAAGAAATTCGGGAATTGTGTTTGGATTGTATTGAAAAAAATACAAAAAAAATACAATTCCCGAAAAAAAACACTTGAAAAGTGTGAAAGTACCATGTATACTAGTTTTTGCTGTGGCATGATAGCTGTGAAGCGTGAGGTTGCCGTTGTCCAGTGATGGACATCGGGTTTTCCGTGGAGCGAATGTCAAGTTTAGGAAACTGACGACAAGTCACTGTACCATATGTCTGCCAAAGGGGCAGAAACAACGTGTAAGTTATGAACCCGAAAACGTTGCTAAAGGTTTAGGACACACACGGATGAGTGTACAGTCACCGCTTGTCGTACTGAGATATGAAAGTGCGAAAAGGAGGCGACTTTTTTTATGGCAAGTCAAACAATGAGAATCATC
>CAZUAP010000081.1:0-1156 GCA_964617975.1 uncultured Acetatifactor sp.
ATGTGTTTTTCGCAGCGGACACATAAGAGCCTAAAGTACAGGCTCTAAGTGCTCGACGCATGCTACTCTAAAGAGTAGCAGAACTAATGCCTGTTTATGGATATATACAAACTACACAAAAGCTGTGTTATGGAAATGACTTTGGTAATTACTTATATATTTTACCTATTATCAATTTTTATTGCTATTTTTGCTGTGGATTTGCGTCAGCATAAAGTCAAGCATTGCCCTGTCCTGAGCTTTCTGACCATCCTGCGCATTCTCCGGGAAATCAAACCGGTTCACCCAGATGACCTCCTTTTCACGCCGGAACCAGGTCAGCTGGCGCTTGGCAAAATGTCGGGTGTCCCGCTTGATGAGATAGACAGCCTCCTCAAGCGTGCAGTCTCCCTCCAGATAATCCAGAATTTCCTTGTAGCCTAAGCCCTGCATCGCCGTCTGTCCCCGCTTGCAGCCCATGTCTCTCAGTCGTTTTACTTCGTCCACAAGTCCCTGTTCCAGCATCAGGTCCACGCGTCTGTCTATGCGTTCGTAGAGTTTCTCCCTTTCATCATTCAAGACAAAATAGCAGGCATCATAGGCATTTTCCCGCTGACGCTCCCTCTCGTTATGCTCGGATATGCGCTGTCCCGTAAAGTGAAAAAATTCCAGCGCACGAATCACGCGCTTTACATTTCCGGCGGGAATTGTCTCCGCGGACGGTGCGTCCACCTGCCGCAGTATCTCGTGCAGTACCTCCGCGCCCTTTTGCGCAGCCAGCATCTCCAGCTCCCTGCGGTAGCTGTCATCCTGCTCATTTTCCGTAAAATCAATGTCCTTCAGCACTGCCTGAATATAGAATCCTGTGCCGCCCACCAGAATCGGGATATGCCCTCTCTCATAGATATCCTTCACAGCCGCCTTGCAATATTTTTGAAAAGCAACTACATTAAAATCCTCCCACGGCTCCAGAATATCAATCAGGTGATGGGGTACGCCCTGCATCTCCTCCGGTGTAATCTTGGCGGAGCCGATGTCCATATGGCGATAGACCTGCATGGAATCAGCCGAGATTATCTCTCCGTCAATCGCCTTGGCAAGGGCTATGGAGAGCCCCGTCTTGCCCACCGCAGTGGGACCCGTGAGTACAACCAGAGGCGGTTTGGGATTCTGCTGT
>CAZUAP010000081.1:1256-9897 GCA_964617975.1 uncultured Acetatifactor sp.
GCCCACCGCAGTGGGACCCGTGAGTACAACCAGAGGCGGTTTGGGATTCTGCTGTGCTTTATTTTGTTGTTTCTGATTTTGTTGTTTCTGGTTTTGGTCTGTCATATTCTCCTGCAATTTTGCACCTCACTACACGATGCGTTTGAATTTTTTGTCCATCTCATAACGCGACATCGTGATGATGGTCGGTCTGCCATGAGGACAGTTGTAAGGATTCTCCAGCGTCAGAAGCTCGTCTATCAATTCCTTTGCCTCCGCCGTGCTCAGGCGGTTATTGCCCTTCACAGCCGCCTTGCAGGACATGGAGGCAATCTTTTCCTCTATCACACTGTAGCTGCCACGGCTGACACCTGTGTCAAGTTCATCCAGCACCTCCAAAAACATCTCCCGCTCACTGCATCCATACAAATCCACCGGCACACTGCGCAGCGCATACTCCCTGCCGCCGAACGCCTCCACCTCAAAGCCAAGCCCCTCAAAAATCTCTCTGTACTCCAAAAGCACCAGCTCCTCCTGTGCGGAGAGACTGACGATAACAGGGGGCATAAGGGACTGTGACGCCACCTGTTTCTCCCGAAACTGTTTCATCAGCCGTTCATATTTTACCTTCTCATGGGCGGCATGCTGGTCGATAATAAACAGCTTGTCCTCAAACTGCACCATCCAATAGGTGTCAAATACCTGACCGATGATATGATAGCGGCTGCGGTTATCTGCAGACAGCAGACGCTCCTCAAACAGATTCATCTGACTCCCAACTGCACCCGCCGGTGTCTCTGCGTCCGATTCCTTTATATCCGGTTCCTTTGCATCCATCGGTTTATCATCCGCTCCAGTCTCATTCTCCGGCTTTACAGTTTCCGGAGTCTCCTCTGTCAGGAAATCCTCCTGTTTCACGCGGCTCCACACCGGGCTTTGCACCAGTTCTTTCCTCTGGGCAGTCTGGACAGTCTGGGCAGACGGCGCTGCCCCCGCCGAGGCTGCCTGATACTTCGTCTCCTCCATCACACGGTAAGCGCTGTTTCTGCGCTGCTCAAAGGGCTCCGGCGTGTGTTCCTTCTGCCTTGCCAGTTGTTCCTCGCGCTCAGCGCGTTTCACCTCTCTGGTTTCCTGCTCGTTCTCCAGCTTTGCCTCCGGTATCATCTCCCGCTGCTGCAAAGTGTCATGAACGCCATCGGAGAGCATCTTGCAGAAGGTGATTCCATCGCTGAAACGCACATCCATCTTGGTGGGGTGGACATTGACATCCACCTGTCTGGTATCCATGGTGATATGCAGCACGCACAGTGGAAACTTGTGCTGCATCAGATACTCACGGTAGCCCTCCTCCAACGCTCTGGCGATGAGATTGCTGCGGATGAAACGCCCGTTGATGAAATAGATTTCAAAATTGCGGTTGGAACGCACCAGTATGGGCTTGCCCAGATATCCCTCCACCTTGTTGCCATTTTGTTCGATATGGATTGGCACGAGGGACGCCGCCACATCCCGCCCGTAAATGCGATAAATGACCTCCTTCAAGTCTCCGCTTCCGGTGGTATGGAATTTCAACTGATTGCCCATCTGGAATTTAAAGGAGATATCCGGTCTCGACAACGCTAGATGCTCCATCAAATCCGCAATATATCCTCCCTCCGTAGCCGGAAGTTTCAAAAATTTCCGGCGCACCGGCGTGTTGAAAAACAGATTCCGCACCAGAAAAGTAGTGCCGTCCGGAGCCCCCACCTCAGAAAACTCCTTTTCCACCGCACCCTCCAGAACAATCCGGTTTCCTGTAAGCTGCTCCTTTGTCTTGGTGATGACCTCCACCTTGGCGACCGCTGCAATGCTGGACAAGGCCTCACCGCGAAAACCGAGGCTGGATATCCTGTTCAAATCATCCGCATTTCCGATTTTGCTGGTGGCATGCCGCAGAAACGCCTTCCGTATCTGTTCCCTGTCCATGCCGTGTCCATTGTCCGTGACGCGGATAAATTCAATGCCTCCGTCCTTGATTTCCACCGTGATGGCATCGGCGCCTGCGTCAATCGCATTCTCCACCAGCTCCTTCACCACGCTGGCAGGGCGTTCCACCACCTCCCCGGCGGCAATCTTGTCTATTGTCTCCGAATCCAAAACATGTATCTCGGGCATATGATTCCTCCCAAATCCCCGTTTCATCCGGGGTTAGTCTGCCTACTTTGCCGTCCAGCGGTTTTTCAGCTTATTCTGCAGCCGGTACAATGTGTTCAGGGCATCCAGCGGAGTCAGGGTCGTCACCTCGACCTCCATCAGCTCTTTCAGCACATCCTCATCCGTCACCGTGTCAAAAAGAGACATCTGCGCCATATCCACCTCATCATACTGTGCGGTTTTCCTGCTGCTCTTTTTTCCATCTCCTCTGGTATCCACCGCGAGATTCTGCACCTTCTCAGTGATATCATTGTCCGAGAGCTGTTCCGCAATCTCCTTTGCCCGGTCGATGACCATATCCGGCACCCCTGCCAGTTTTGCCACCTGAATACCGTAACTGCGGTCTGCGCCACCCTTGACAATCTTTCGCAAAAATACAATGTCGTCCCCGCACTCCTTCACCGCAATACAATAATTGTTCACATTGCTCATCTTGCCTTCCAGCTCTGTCAGCTCATGGTAATGAGTCGCAAACAAAGTCTTGGCGCCTAAAATTTTGCGGTTGCTGATATGTTCAATCACCGCCCACGCAATGGAAAGTCCGTCAAAGGTGGAGGTTCCGCGCCCGATTTCGTCCAAAATCAATAGGCTGTTAGACGTGGCATTGCGCAGGATATTCGCCACCTCATTCATCTCCACCATGAAAGTGGACTGCCCGCTTGCTAGGTCATCCGATGCCCCCACACGGGTAAAAATCCGGTCAACAATCCCGATATTTGCCGATTTCGCCGGGACGAAACAGCCTATCTGCGCCAAAAGCACAATCAACGCCGACTGCCGCATATAAGTGGATTTGCCTGCCATATTGGGACCGGTGATAATGCTGATGCAATGATTGCCATTGTCCAGATAGGTGTCGTTGGCAATAAACAAATCATTGGTAATCATCTGCTCTACCACAGGGTGCCGCCCCTCCTTGATGTCGATGACTCCCTTCTCGTTCAGTTTCGGGCGCACATAATGATTCCGCTCCGAAACCACAGCCAGCGAGGCGAACACGTCCAGTCGGGCAATCGCCTTCGCCGTGTGCTGGATGCGCTCAATCTCCATAGCGATGGAATCCCTCACCTTACAGAACAAATCATATTCCAGAGTCTGCAGCTTGTCCTCCGCATTCAATATGGTGTCCTCCAGCTCTTTCAGCCGGGGCGTGGTATAACGCTCCGCATTTGCGAGTGTCTGCTTTCTGATATAATCCTCCGGCACCAGATTCTTATAGGAATTGGTCACCTCGAACTAGTATCCGAACACCTTATTATACTTGATTCGCAGATTTTTAATCCCTGTGCGTTCCCTGTCCTGCTCCTCCAGCTGGGCAAGCCACTGTTTGCCGTCCCGCTTGGCACTTCTGAGCATGTCAATGGTCTCGTCGAAACCATCCTTTATCATGCCGCCCTCACGGACGGAGATGGGCGGTTCCTCCTCAATCGCCTGTGAAATCAACTGATAAATATCTTCCAGACCATCCAGTTGCTCCCGGATGTCAGTGAGCTCTTTTTTGTCAAAATTTTGAAGCACCGTTTTGATATGGGGGAGCATCTCCAGCGAATTGCGAAAGGCAATCAAATCTCTGGGATTAGCCGTCTTGTAGGTCACCTTGGAAAGGAGCCTCTCCAAATCGTAAATCGGATTCAGGTACTCCCGAATCTCATCTCTAGAGACGCTGTCCTGATTCAACTCCTCAATGGCATCCAGCCGTCCCTCCATATCCTCCTTTATGATTAAGGGCTGCTCCAGATAGCTTCTGAGCATACGTCCGCCCATGGCGGTCTTGGTCTTGTCCAACACCCACAAAAGGGAGCCGCGCTTTTGTTTCTCCCGAAGCGTCTCCGTCAGCTCCAGATTGCGTCTGGTAGAGCTGTCCAGAAGCATATACTTGCTGGTGAGATAGGGGGAGATATGCGTAAAATGTTCCAGATTGCTCTTTTGCGTCTCATAGAGATATTGCAGCAGCGCACCGGCGGCAATCATTCCCGTGGGGAACTCCTCTATGCCCAGCCCAATCAGGGTATTTACCTTAAAATGCTTTAACAGTACCTTTCTGCATCCCTCATCGTCAAACAAATGAGGCTCCAGCGCGTTGATGGAGATGTGAAGTCTTCCGCGCAAATCCTCTATATCCACACCGCTGACCAGAAAGGCGTCGTTGCAGATAATCTCCGAGGGCTGGTATTTCATCAGCTCATCCATGAGCTTTTTTAAATCTTCCACCTCTGTCACATAATAATCTCCCGTGGTCACATCCGCCGCAGAGATGCCGATGCCGTTGGGCGTGTAGGTAACGCACATCAGGAAATTATTCTTGGACTCCTCCAGAGACTGCATATTTAAATTGGTGCCCGGGGTGACAATGCGCACGATATCCCTCTTGACCAGTCCTTTGGCGAGCTTGGGGTCCTCTAACTGCTCGCAGATTGCCACCTTATATCCCCTGCTCACCAGTTTGGTCAGATATCCCTCCACCGCGTGATAAGGCACGCCGCACATGGGAGCTCTCTCCTCCTGACCGCAGCTCCTTCCCGTCAAAGTAAGCTCCAGCTCCTTGGATGCGGTCACTGCATCCTCAAAAAACATCTCATAGAAGTCCCCCAGACGGTAAAATAAAATACAGTCCGGGCACTGCTTCTTGGTCTCCATATATTGCTGCATCATGGGTGTTAATTCGGGCAAGGTTTTGTACTCCTGTTCTTCGTTTTGCATAAAAACTTGCAAATTTGCTCAAAATATGTATTTTATTGCGTATTTTTGCTCCTGCACCGTTTCTCAAACGACGCAAAAGCGGACGCACAAGTCCTACGCATCCGCTTTTAAGCATACCACAAAATATTGTATTTGTAAATCTTCTGCACGAGAATCCCCCGTGGCTTTTGCGGCGCTCTTCCCGACAGATTTCCTGCATCATCTCCCAAAAATCTTAAAACCTGTTCAGAACTTATTCATAATATACGGCTCCGCATATACCATATTGCCGACGCCAAAGTCATAGAGAACCTGGGTATTCTCATCCTCCCGAATCCAATACATCTCGTCCGTTGCATCGGCAGCATCGGTTTTCTCCAAATCCTCCCTGTCACCCACCTCACATCCCAGATATTGCGCCCATTTTTCCGATAAAATCCGCAGCTCCTCAGCATACTGATTTTCAAGAGCGTTGTTCTGTGCTTCCTGTGTCTCTTTATCCATCTTATCCATCAATTTATCCGCCGCTTTATCCGTCACAGCCAGAGCCGCGGAGTTCTGCGTCTTTTCCTGCACCTCCGTATATGGCTTTGTCAGGATAAACCCAAGCAGTTTTCCAGTCTCATCATCAAGAAGAAAATCCACATACGTTTCCAACGTGGTTGCCCCCCCCCGCCAAAGGATTACCGTCTTCTCGCAATCCACCGTATCTATGCCAAGACAAGTCTCCACCCATTCCAGACTCATTTCACTTGTGTCAAAGTCTTCCACAGCGCCCAGATCTATCAGTTTCTCCACCTCCTGCTTTACCTGTTCCAGGATGGTTTCCTGCTTATAATTTTTTCCATTGCTCAGCAAAGATACAACCAGCGTTGTCGTGTCGCTGTTCATAAAAGATATTTCCTCCAAAAGTGACATGGATGTCTGTTCTTTCAGCACAACCTCACTGGCACTCTCCGTCTCCGCCCGTCCAAGCCGGGCGCTATCCTGTCTCTTTACGGCAGCGTCAGGCAAAAACAGGCAAGCCGCTGCCGCAAGCAACAGACAGATTCCCGATAACAGATACCCTTTCATGCTGTCCCTCCCTTCGGAAAGAGAATGCGCACAATCGTTCCCTTCCCTTCAACACTCTTAAATTCCATCGTTCCTTCGTGCCTTCTGACGATTTCGGCACAGATGGAAAGCCCCAGTCCGGCTCCTCCCAGCTGTCTGGCTCTGGACTTGTCCACCATATAAAAAGCCTCCGTAATCCGCGAGAGCTCATCTTGCGGGATTCCTCTGCCCGTGTCCCGCACATAGATGGCAAAGCCTTCTTCCTCCTCGCGCCCCAAAAGATACAGTGTTCCCTGCCCCTGAATCGCCTTGCGTCCGTTGTCCAGCAGATTCATAAGCACGGTCTTTAACAAATCCGGCTCCGCCAAAATCTGCGCATCCTCCATCTTGACTTTCAGTGTGATGCCTGCCTTTTGCAGAGGGGGCTGCAGCATGCCCTTGATATCCTCCGCCAGCCATTTCATATTTACAGGCTTGCGCTCCAGCTCCTGATGCTTTACCACCATGAGCTCCAGCAATTTAAAGGAGAGAGCCTCCAGCCGTTTGCCCTCTTTAAAAATATAATTTGCCGCCTGAAACTGTTCCTCCTGCGTCACTTCCGTGGAGCGCAGCATATCCGCATAACCAATCATGGAGGTCAGCGGTGTTTTCAACTCATGGGCAAAGCTGCCGATAAAATCCTCCTGTCTTTTTGCCGCGTCCTCCAGCTCATGAAACTGCAGTTCCAGATTATCCGCCATATGATTAAAATCCGCCGCCAGCTCCCCGATTTCATCCCTGCTTTCGACCTTCGCCCGAACGCTCAGATTCCCGTCCGCAATCTGCTTTGTAGCGCGGGACAGTCTGCGCATAGGACGCAGCAGCCACGCTGCCGCCAGATAGCACAATACACTTTGTACCGCCAGCAGCCCCACCAGCCATCGCGTGTATATGCTGTACTGGGACTCCCGCTCGTCAAAAAGCTCCGTCATATCGCGCATACTTTCCAGATACAGAGCCTGCCCGTCCGCCGTCTGAATCATGCCGGCAGTCTGCAGCTCATAGCCTCTCTCTGTCTTCCGCAGCATATGTCCCCGGCTGTCCCCGGTCACAACCTCCAACAACCCTTCGTCCGGCTCGGAATGAGTATTGTCATAGAGGATGACTCCATTTTCATCCGAGATGCGCATGCGCACACTGTCTGCGGTCATCCCGTCCATCATCGCCTGCGCTGTGCTGCGGACATTTTCCTCATTCAGCTTCATGTCCTGCACCGTGGTATTCCAGTATGCCACAAAGGAATACTGCAATATCCTGTTTTCCTCCCCAGCATTGGCAACCTCACGGTCATAGGAGGACTGAAACAAGGCGGATATCAGTACATATCCGCCTATGCTGAACGTAATCAGGCTGAGCATCGTTGTCAAAAAGCAGACCTTCCATGAAAATTTCATCCGCAGCTAGACCTCCAAACGGTATCCGACCTTGTAAACTGTGACAATTTTATCCTCCCAGCCCACCTTCTTGCGCATACGCTGGACGTGTAAATCCACTGTGCGGCTGTCCCCCATATACTCTCCGCCCCAGATGCGCTCATAAATTGTCTCACGATAGAGGGCAACATTTTTGTTGCGCACAAAGAGCAGGAGCAGGTCAAACTCCTTTTTGGTCAGATTGATGGTTTCCTCTCCCCGTTTCACCGTCCGGGAGGGAATGTCTATCACCAGGTCTCCCACTGTCAATGTATTTTCCGTCTTGTGGTAACGGCGGAGCACAGCCTCCACCCTCGCCAGAAGCTCAACGATTTCAAAAGGCTTGGTCAGATAGTCATCCGCCCCCAGTTTCAGTCCCTTTACACGGTCGCCCACGGATGCCTTTGCCGTCAGGAAAATCACGGGAATCTCCATCGGTGCAATATAATTCATCAATTCATATCCGTCTGCCTTCGGGAGCATGATATCCAAAAGGATTAAATCGTAGCTCTTTCGGTCTATGACGTCCGCAGCAGCCAGTCCGTCAAAGACGCAGTCACATTCATATCCTGCCTTTCTTAAATTGAGTGCTATCAGATTGGAAATGGAGGTGTCGTCCTCTACTACCAAAATGCGTACCATGATTTTCCTTCTCCCCTTTTGATATATACAAGCTGCACAAAAGCTGTGTTGTTGAAATGATGTCCGCAATTCCCTATCATGCAAATATACCCCCTGATTGTATCATAGTTGCATCAGAGAAAAAAACAGCCCCGGGTGAAACTCCCGAGGCTGTCCTGCAATTTTTGTATTGCTTATCTGTGTTGTCTTTTCGCTCATTTCCCCTGCGCAAGCTGTTCTGCCCTCTCCAGAGCCTCATCAATATGGCTGCAGAAATTCTGCTCTCCGACCTTCTCCACAAAGCCTGCCTTTGACATCACCTTCAGGGGCTGTTCATTCACATGGGACAAGACAAGCTGAATCCCCAATTTTTCACAGGATACAAACAGCTGTTCCAGATTGTGCATTGCCGTGGCATCAATGGCACTCACGCTTCTCATGCGCAGCACCAGACAGTTGACCTTGTCATTCAGCGAAATCTTTAAAATCTTATCCGCTGCACCGAAAAACAGCGGGCCGCTCATTTCATATACGAGAGTATGTTCCGGCACCTGGCGCAGGGAGATGCTGTCCGTATCATTCTCGTCGTCCTCATCCACATACTTCCAGCCTTCCACTTCCGTCACATCACTCATGCGCTTCATAAACAGAATTGCCGCCAGTAC
>CAZUAP010000082.1:0-9472 GCA_964617975.1 uncultured Acetatifactor sp.
CGAGTAAAAAAGATGTTACAATAAAACATGATTGTAAAAGACGGAGAGGTCCTTTCGTCCCTTTTGGATGAAGGGATTTTTTACATTATGGATTCAGAAAAAGGAGACACAATATGAAAGAGAAGTTAGAGGCAATTAAAGCGGACGCGCTGGAGAAAATTGACGGTGCAAAGGACCTGGATGCGTTAAATGAAATCAAGGTTGCTGTGCTTGGGAAAAAGGGCGAATTAACCGCAGTTTTAAAGGGCATGAAGGATGTGCCCCCGGAGGAGCGTCCCGTGGTAGGACAAATGGTAAATGAAGCCAGAGCTGCCATTGAGGAAAAGCTGGAGGAAGAGAAAACAAAAATTGCCAGACTGCTGCGTACAGAAAAAATGAAGCGGGAAACCATTGACGTTACCCTGCCGGGTCAGCGCAATATGCGGGGACATCGTCATCCGAACCAAATCGCACTGGAGGATTTGGAGCGGGTATTTATCGGTATGGGCTATGAGGTTTTGGAAGGCCCGGAGGTAGAATATGACCGTTATAATTTTGAGCTGCTGAATATTCCGGCGAATCATCCTGCAAAGGACGAGCAGGACACCTTTTATATTACAAAGGATATTTTGCTGCGAACCCAGACATCACCGGTGCAGGCCCGGGTTATGGAGCAGGGAAAGCTGCCGATTCGTATGATTTCACCGGGGCGTGTGTTCCGGGCAGATGAGGTGGATGCCACCCATTCGCCGTCCTTTCATCAGTTAGAGGGGTTGGTCATTGACAAGGGAATTACCTTTGCAGATTTGAAGGGCACGCTGGCTGAGTTTGCAAGAGAGCTTTTCGGGGAGGATACCAAGGTAAAATTCCGTCCCCATCATTTCCCGTTCACTGAGCCCAGCGCAGAGATGGATGTGACCTGCTTTAAATGCGGCGGCAAGGGATGCCGGTTCTGCAAGGGCGAGGGCTGGATTGAGATTTTGGGCTGCGGCATGGTACATCCCCACGTGCTTGAAATGAGCAAGATTGACCCCAATGAGTATTCCGGTTTTGCCTTTGGCGTGGGTCTGGAGCGAATTGCGCTGTTGAAATATGAGATTGACGATATGCGTCTGCTCTACGAGAATGATATCCGTTTCCTGAAACAGTTTTAGAAATGAGATTAGAATAGAGATTAGAATCGCAAGTAGAATCGCAAGTAGAATCGCAATAGAAAGGAAGAAAAAACATGAATACATCCCTGTCATGGATTAAAGCATATGTTCCCGACCTTACCTGTACTGATCAGGAGTATCGGGATGCAATGACCCTCACCGGAACAAAGGTGGAGGGCTTTGCGAGACGAGATAAAAATCTGGAGAAGATTGTAGTAGGGCAGATTAAGAGCATTGAGAGTCATCCCGATGCGGACAAGCTGATTATCTGTCAGGTAGATATCGGGACAGAGACGATACAGATTGTCACCGGCGCCCATAATGTGAAGGAGGGTGACAAAGTCCCCGTGGTGCTAAACGGCGGAAAAGTGGCAGGCGGACATGACGGAGGCCCGCTCCCTGAGGAGGGAATCCGAATCAAAGCCGGAAAGCTGCGCGGCGTGGAATCAAACGGTATGATGTGCTCCATAGAGGAGCTTGGCTCGGACAGAAATATGTATCCCGAGGCTCCGGAGGAGGGGATTTATATTTTTAAGCCGGAGGTGGAGGTTGGCTCCGATGCGGTGGAGGCTCTGGGTCTGCATGATACGGTTTTTGAGTATGAAATCACCAGCAACCGCGTAGACTGTTATAGTGTGCTGGGAGTGGCGAGAGAGGCTGCAGCGACTTTCAAAAAGCCTTTTAATCCCCCTGAGGTCAAGGTGACCGGCAACGGCGAAGATGTCAATGATTATGTCTCTGTCGAAGTGAAAGATGCGGACCTCTGTACCAGATATTGTGCGAGAGTCTGCAAGAATATTAAGATTGGTCCGTCCCCTGAGTGGATGCAGAGAAGGCTGGCTGCCAGCGGCATCCGCCCGATTAACAATCTGGTGGATATCACCAACTATGTCATGGAGGAGTACGGTCAGCCCATGCACGCCTTTGATTTAGATACGGTGGCTGGGAAAAAGATTATTGTGCGCCGGGCAAAAGACGGCGATGAGTTCCAGACTTTGGATGGTCAGATGAGAAAGCTGGACAGCGAGGTCTTGATGATTTGCGATGCGGAGAAGGAGATTGGCATTGCCGGCATCATGGGCGGAGAAAATTCCAAGATTACCGACAATGTGAAGACCGTGTTGTTTGAGTCTGCTGTGTTCAACGGTGCAAACATCCGTAAGTCTGCCAAGAGACTGGGACTTAGAACGGATGCCTCAGGTAAGTTTGAGAAGGGTCTGGAGGTGCGCAACGCCGAGGAGGCAGTCAATCGCGCCTGCCAGCTGATTGAGGAATTAGGCTGCGGCGAAGTAGTGAGCGGCATGGTAGATGTCAAGGAGCCGATTCCTGCACTGCGCGAGCTGCCCTTTGAGCCGGAGCGTTACAATCAGCTTCTGGGCACCAGCGTCAGCAATGAGGAAATGCTGGAAATCTTCAGACGTCTGGACATTAAGGTAGTCGAGGAGAACGGTCAGATAAAACTCGTACTTCCCGCCTTCCGTCAGGATTTGGTCGGCATGGCGGACATCGCGGAGGAAGTGGCGAGATTCTACGGTTATGACAAGATTCCCACCACGCTGCCCAGCGGCGAATCCACCAACGGCAAGCTGTCCTTCAAGCTGCGCATTGAGCAGAAGGCAAGGGACATTGCAGAATATTGCGGTTTCTCTCAGGGCATGAGTTATTCCTTCGAGAGCCCCAAGGTGTTTGACAAGCTGCTTTTGCCTGCGGATGACAAGCTGCGCCAGACAGTGACAATCTCCAATCCTTTGGGAGAGGATTTCTCCGTGATGAGAACCATTTCCCTGAACGGAATGCTCACGAGCCTTGCCACCAACTACAACAGACGCAATAAAAATGTAAAATTATATGAGCTTGGAAATATTTATCTGCCGAAGTCGGTGCCGGTGACGGAGCTGCCGGATGAGAGAATGCAGTTTACTCTGGGATTTTACGGAGACGGAGATTTCTTTACGATGAAGGGAGTCCTTGAGGAATTCTTGGAGAGCATCGGCATAAAGGAGAAAAAGGATTATAATCCCAATGCGGGGAAACCTTTCCTGCATCCGGGACGTCAGGCTGCCGTTCTCTACAAAGGGGAGGAGCTGGGATATCTGGGTGAGGTGCACCCCGAGGTGTGTGACAATTACGGAATCGGCACCAAGGTTTATGTGGCTGTGCTGGATATGCCGAAAATTGTTCCTCTGGCTACCTTTGACAGAAAATATGAGGGAATTGCCAAGTTCCCTGCCGTGAGCAGAGATATCAGCATGGTTGTGCCCAAGGACGTAATGGTGGGGCAGATTGAGCATGTGATTTCACAGAGAGGCGGCAAAATCCTTGAGGGCTATTCTCTGTTTGATATCTATGAGGGAAGCCAGATTAAGGAGGGCTACAAGTCGGTGGCTTATTCCATCACTTTCCGTGCAAAGGACAGAACGCTGGAGGAAGCTGATGTCAGCAGCGCCATGAAGAAGATTCTGAACGGACTGGAGCAGCTGGGAATTGAATTGAGACAGTAGTGGACATACGCAGATTTGCGATGATGCCCGATGGGAGGAAGTATGGATAAGAAAAATGTCTGGGAAACCTATGATGCAAAGGATATAAAAAAGCTGGAAAAGCTCTGCGAAGAATACCGGGACTTTCTGGATAACGGTAAGACGGAGAGAGAATGTGCGGACTATATTGTAAACATGGTGGAGAAGGAAGGTTACAAAGAGCTGGCAGCACTTGTCAAAGATGGTGCGGCTTTGAAACCTGGCGATAAGGTTTACAGCGTGTGCATGAACAAGTCTGTTATCATGTTCCGGATGGGAGAGAAACCTCTGAGCGAGGGGATGAATATTCTGGGCGCACACATCGACAGCCCCCGTCTGGATATCAAGCAGAATCCGCTTTATGAGGATGGCGGTTTTGCCTATCTGGATACACATTATTATGGCGGTGTGAAGAAATACCAGTGGGTGACGATTCCCTTGGCGATTCATGGCGTGGTTGTCAAAAAGGACGGCACCACGGTGGAATTGAATGTGGGTGAAAATGAGGATGACCCGGTATTTTTTGTGTCGGATTTGCTGGTTCACCTGGCTCAGGAGCAGCTTGAAAAGAAGGCGGCAAAGGTGATTGAGGGCGAGGCTCTCGATATCATCGTGGGGAACAGACCGCTTATCATCGACAAAAAATCGGAAACGAAGTCCGACAAAAAGCATAAGGCTGAGGAGAAGGCAAAGGATGCTGTGAAGGCGGGCATCTTACAGATTCTGAAAGAGAATTATGATATGGAGGAGGAGGACTTTATCTCCGCGGAGCTGGAGGTGGTTCCTGCGGGAAAAGCGAGGGAAGCCGGATTTGACCGCAGCATGATACTTGCATACGGACAGGATGACAGAGTCTGCGCCTTCACTTCCCTGAAGGCGATGCTGGATACGGAGCAGACGGAGCGCACCCAGTGCTGTATCCTGGTGGATAAGGAGGAGATAGGCTCTGTGGGCGCCACGGGAATGCAGTCCAGATTTTTCGAGAACGCTGTGGCTGAGGTGATGAATCTCGCCGGGGAGTACAGTGAGCTGAATCTGCGCAGATGTCTGACGCACAGCTGTATGCTTTCCTCCGATGTAAGCAGCGCTTATGACCCTTCCTATGCGGCAAGTTTTGATAAGAAAAATGTGGCTTACTTAGGCGGCGGCATGGTGTTCAACAAGTTTACCGGCTCCAGAGGAAAGTCGGGCTCCAATGATGCCAACGCAGAGTATCTTGCGCATCTCCGTGATATTTTTGCGAGAGAAAAAGTTCATTTTCAGACGGCGGAACTGGGCAAGGTGGATTTGGGAGGCGGCGGCACAATCGCCTACATTCTGGCATTGTACGGAATGAACGTGATTGACAGCGGTGTGGCTGTGATGAACATGCACGCGCCCTGGGAAGCTACCAGTAAGGCAGATGTCTATGAGACCTACAGGGGTTACAAAGCCTTTGTCCAAAATGCCGCAGATGACAGGATTTTCTGAGGGCAAAACAGCAATTTGACATAAGATGGAGCGTGTTTATGCAATTAAAAAAATCTGATTTTTATTTTGACCTTCCGGAGGAGCTTATCGCTCAGGACCCTCTGGAAGACCGTTCGGCGTCCAGACTGCTGGTGCTGGACAAGGATACCGGAGCGGTGTCACACCATATTTTCAAGGAGATTGTGGATTATCTCCAACCGGGGGACTGTCTGGTGTTGAATAACACGAAGGTGATTCCGGCGAGACTTCTGGGTGAGCGCGAGGGCACCGGGGCTCATGTGGAGGTGCTCCTTTTAAAGCGCAGGGATGCCGATGTATGGGAGACCCTGGTAAAGCCCGGGAAAAAGTGCAGGCCCGGAAACCGCTTAAGTTTCGGTGACGGACTGCTCAAGGCGGAGGTGCTGGAGACGGTTGAGGACGGAAACCGGCTGATACGCTTTGAGTACGAGGGCATTTTTGAGGAAGTGTTGGATAAGCTCGGCGAGATGCCGCTGCCACCCTATATCACGCACAAGCTGCAGGATAAGAACCGTTATCAGACAGTTTACGCCAAATATGAAGGCTCAGCGGCGGCTCCCACGGCGGGATTGCATTTCACGAAGGAGCTTTTGGCGCAAATCGAGCAAAAGGGCGTGGGGATTGCCTACGTGACGCTGCACGTGGGGCTTGGCACTTTCCGCCCGGTGAAGGAGGAAAATGTGCTGGACCATCATATGCACTCCGAGTTTTATCAGGTGACCGAGGAAGCGGCAGAGCTGATTAACCGCACGAAGGAGGCGGGCGGCAGAGTAATCTGCGTGGGAACCACAAGCTGCAGAACTTTGGAGAGCGCCGCCGATGAGAACGGGAAGGTGCAGGCTGGGTGCGATAACACCGAGATTTTTATCTATCCGGGTTATAAATTTAAGGTTTTGGACGCGTTGATTACAAATTTTCATCTTCCGGAATCAACACTGGTGATGCTGGTGTCAGCACTGGCGGGGAGAGAACATATTCTTGCCGCCTACGAGGAAGCTGTGAAGGAGAGGTACCGTTTTTTTAGTTTCGGTGATGCGATGTTCATAATGTGATTTATTTGTTGATGGCGAAAAGCCTTGCAGATTTGCATCACTGATGTTATACTGGTAATGTGTAGCGCTTTACACGGGTATTGCTAAGGGGGTACCATGATGGAAGAAAGAAGAAGGAACAAGAGGACAGCTATGGATTCTAAGCTGTTAATCAAGCGTTTAGATGGAGATGAACACACAGAGGTGGACATCGAAGTGATGGATTTGTCAAAGACCGGTGTGGGTTTTACCTCCGATCGGCTTTTGAAGGTCGGACAGGTCTATGAGTCTTATTTGACAATCTGGACACAGGAAGTCCTGCATGTGTTTTTAAGAATTGTCCGCATTGAATTGAGAGGGACAGAATATATCTATGGCGCAGTATTTGTCGGTATGTCGGAGACGGATGCGTCAAGAATTGAGGTATACCAGACTGTCAATGAGAGTAACGGATAGCAACGGAACTGCAAATATCATGAAAAACGGGAAAAGAAGGAAGGTTATGCTGACCATTGTATACGGCATCCTGCTTTCTTTTCTTTATATTGTCATATTTTCTTTTTCCTCGCAGGATGGAGACGCGTCCGGCGATTTGAGCATGGGACTGGCGGAAAAATGTGCGGAGCTTGTCTCGGAAATTTACGGGGAGCACAAAATGGGAATTTCGCTGGGAGAGCTGGCGGCAAATTTTGAGCACCCGCTCCGCAAGCTGGCTCATTTTTCTGAGTATGCCTGCATGGGTGCTCTGGTTTATCTGATGTGGAGCCTGTGGCTCGAGCGAGGGAGAAGACTATATCTGTTCTCCGTGCTGTGGGTATTTGTATCTGCCGGAATGGATGAGTTTCATCAGCTTTTTGTGCCGGGCAGATGCGGCAGCTTTGCAGATGTATGCCTGGATACCCTCGGCGGAATCTGCGGGCTGTGCCTTGTCTTAATCTGCCGGAAACTGGCGGCGGATAAGAGAGGGCTGCGCAGGAGGAAAACTAATTCTTAGTATATACAGTGTATCCCTTTGCTCTAAGAATCCCTGCGGCTTTTTCGATGGATGCCTCCTCATAAAATTCAATTCTCAACACGCCGCTTTCCGATTCGCGGTTGTGCACAATCCCAATATTTTTAATACTGATTTGATGAAGGGCGAGAATGGTTGCAATGGCTGCCAGCGCGCCGGGTTCATCGGCAATATCAATGTTGAGTATGTAGGAAATCTTGATAGGACCGCTGGAAGTATTGATAAAGCTGTCCCGGTAAATTCTTGCACTGTCAAACAAATCGTACAGGGCGTTTGAATCCTTTGCCTCCAGCATCTGCCGGACAGCGGTGAGCGCCTGAATATAATCTCCAAGGAGAGAGGAGATGTTTTCCGTGTTAGTGAGGCAGATTTGCTGCCACATCTGGGCGGAGGAGGAGGCGATGCGCGTGATATCCTTGAAACCGCCGGCTGCCACCATTTTCATAATGCCGTCTGCGGAGTCGCTGTCCCGCACCAGATTCACCAAAGCCGCGGCAATCACATGGGGGAGATGACTGACCGCAGCAGTCACATAATCATGCTGCTCATAGTCGAGTACCAGAGGAATGGCACCGAGATTCTGCACAAGCTCCCTGTATGCTGCGAGCCTTTCCCGGGGGACAGTTTCGGTGGGAGTAAGGATATAGTATGCGTTTTCCAACAGAATTGCCTTGGAATTGACATAGCCCACGCGCTCACTTCCTGCCATGGGGTGCCCGCCGATGAACTGATTGTCCAGTCCCATCGAATGGATGACCTCATGAATCCCTGTCTTGACGCTGCCTACATCCGTGAGCAGACAGCCGGGGGAAAGAACCTTTTGCACTGCAGCAAGATTCGCGTCATTTTTTTGCACAGGAGCACACAGGAAAATATAATCGCAGGTTTTAAAGCTTTCGTCTATGGATGTGGCTGCTATGTCCACAACGCCGTCGGAGGCTGCCTCCTGCAATGTGTTCTCGCTGATATCGTATGCGATGATGGTTGAATCGGGAAATTTGCTGCGGATTGCTCTTGCGATGGAACCTCCAATCAATCCCAGACCGATAAAGCCAAAAGTATTTGTGCTCATGTTGTGCCTCATTTCTGAATAGAATTGTCTCAAGAAACCATAACACGTTAAAGTGCGAAAGTCAATCGTCATATATTCATAAAATATATACAAATTTATACAAAAATGCTATCAATTACTTGTATTTGAGCGAAATATTTAGTAAAATAAAACATAGGGTTTTGAAAATGGGACTTAAATATTGGAAAAATACCTAAAATCCTGAAAAATTGGAGGGCAACATATGAAAGTTTACACAACTGACAAGATTCGAAATGTGGTGCTGCTTGGCCATGGAGGCAGCGGCAAGACCAGTCTTGTGGAAGCGATGGCCTACCTGTCCGGAATTACTTCCCGCATGGGCAAGGTTGCCGATGGCAACACTGTGAGCGATTATGGCAAGGAAGAACAGAAAAGGCAGTTTTCCATCAGCACATCGGTCGTGCCCATTGAGTGGGATGGTTATAAGATTAACGTGATAGATACCCCCGGATATTTTGACTTCGTGGGTGAGGTTGAGGAGGCAGTGAGTGCGGCGGGCGCAGCAATCATTGTGGTCAACGGCAAGGCAGGCATTGAGGTGGGAACCCAGAAGGCGTGGGAATTGTGTGAGAAATACA
Source organism: uncultured Acetatifactor sp. (assembly GCA_964617975.1). Lineage (GTDB taxonomy): Bacteria > Bacillota > Clostridia > Lachnospirales > Lachnospiraceae > Acetatifactor. The sequence goes on from CAZUAP010000082.1 coordinate 8,855, forward strand.
AGATACCCCGTTTCATCTATGTCTCCAATATGGATGTGGACAACGCCTCTTTCCGGCAGGTGGTGGAGGATATGACGAACCTGTACGGCAAGAAGATGGCACCGTTCCATCTGCCGATTCGTGAGGATGAGAAATTTGTCGGCTACATAAATGTCATAACAGAGGCCGGCAATCGCTGGCAGGGCAAGGAGGTTGTCCCCTGCGAGGTGCCGGAATACAACAAGCCGAATTTACAGATATGCAGAGATACCTTGATGGAGTCGGTGGCTGAGACCAGCGAGGATTTCATGGAACGCTACTTCGGCGGCGAGACTTTTTCGGAGGCTGAGATTCGTGCTGCACTCCGCACCAATGTGTGCGACGGCACGATTGTCCCTATGACGATGGGCTCCAATACGCTCTGTCAGGGCATCTACACGCTGCTGGATGATATTGTAAAATATATGCCAAGCCCTGAGAACCGGGAGGTTGCCGGCATCAATTTGAAAACCAACGAAATCTACCACGCGGATTACGATTTCTCCAAGGCAAAATCCGCCTACATATGGAAAACCATCGTGGATCCTTTTATCGGAAAGTATTCCCTGATTAAGGTAAACTCCGGCGTATTGAAGTCGG
>CAZUAP010000083.1:0-9377 GCA_964617975.1 uncultured Acetatifactor sp.
AGAAAATTGCGGCGTATTTTGATAGTCTCGACCGCCTCATCACTCTTCACCAGCGTAAGCAAAAATGCCTTAAAAGTGCCATTAGCTATATAAAAAATATAATGATAACAGCAAAGGAGACGATAGCCATGCCGGAATTGGAAGCTGTAATTGAACAAAAGCTGATTGAACAATTAGTTTACGGAGATTCTCAGTGGACTTACAGACCGGATTTGAAGACGGAGGAAGAGCTTTGGGCTAATTTCAAGTATATTCTTGAACAGAACAACAAGGACAGACTGAATGGCGAAAATCTGTCTGAGTCAGAATTTGAGCAGGTCAAGAATCAGCTTCAGTTTTCTTCGTTTTACAAGGCGGGCGAATGGCTGGTTGGAGAAAATGGCAAAGTGCAGGTTCATGTACAGAGAGATACAGAGCGTCTGCACCTGGTTGTGATGAACCATGAGCACATTGCAGGAGGCAGCAGCGTATATGAGGTTATCAATCAATATAGTGCTTTAACAACTGATGAAGACAGTGCCACACACGCAAGAGACAGGCGGTTTGATGTCACTTTGATGATTAACGGTCTTCCGATGATTCATATAGAGCTGAAAAACAAACAACATTCTTATATGGATGCGTTCTGGCAGATTAAGAAATATATCGGGGAAGGTAAATTTACGGGTATTTTTTCTGCTGTTCAGATGTTTGTTATCAGCAATGGCGTAAATACCAAGTATTTTTCGGCAGCAAGCGATGTGGAGTTGAATGAAAAGTTTATCAGCGGCTGGCTGGACAAGGACAACAATCCGGTTACGGATTATCTTGACTTTGCAAAGAGTGTACTTCGTATTCCGCAGGCTCACGAGATGATTGCGAGATATACCGTATTGGACGAAGATGCCAAGAGACTGATATTGCTCCGTCCTTACCAGATTCATGCTATAGAATCTATCAGGGAGGCATCGAAGCAGGGGAAATCCGGTTATGTATGGCACACCACAGGTTCCGGCAAAACCCTGACTTCTTATAAGGCGACAAGAAATTTGCTGATGGATATTCCGGCGATTGATAAAGCGATATTCCTGATAGACAGAAAAGATTTGGATACGCAGACGACAATGGCGTTTCAGGCGTATGCAAACAATGATTTGATAGATGTGGATGAGACGGACAATGTGAACGACCTGAAGAAAAAGTTGAAATCTGATGACAGACAAGTCATTGTCACCACAATCCAAAAATTACAGAGATTGATTACCAAGAGACTTGTGGAAGGCACACCGGAATACAACAAGATTAAAAATTTAAAAATTGCCTATGTTGTGGACGAGTGCCACAGGGCAGTTACACCTGCCACAAAGCGCGAACTGGAACGATTCTTTGGTAATTCCTTATGGTTTGGCTTTACCGGTACGCCAAGATTTGCGGAGAATCCTTATCCGCAGATGGGGGATTTGCCACGCACGACAGAAGAATTGTATGGAGAAAGATTACATAAGTACACCATTCAGAATGCAATCCACGATAATGCTGTTCTCGGATTTCAGGTGGAACATAATGGACCGAAATCCATTGAAGATGAAACTGACAGTAGTGCATATGATAATGAAACACATATGTTAAGGGTATTGGATGTTATATTGAACAAGTCCTATAACAAATTGGGATTTCCGAATGGCAAGGGAAAGACATACGAAGCACTGCTTACAACCAGTTCCATCCCGATGGCGCAGAAATATTATGAACTTTTGACAAAGGTCAAAAACGGCGAAACTCCACTTGTGATAGACGATAAAATAAAGCAGGTGCTTCCGGACTTTCCGAAGTTCGCAATTACATATTCAGTGACGGAAAATGAAGAAGGCTCTCATGTGAACCAGCAGAAAATGCAGGAATCGCTTGATGACTACAATAAGATGTTCAATACGAAATATGAGCTTTCACAGATTCAGGGTTACAACGCAAACCTGAATAAGAGACTGGCGAGAAAAGATGCGAAGTTTCAAAGCAGGAATGAACAGTTGGATTTGGTGATTGTTGTAGACCGCCTGCTTACCGGCTTCGATGCACCTTGCCTGTCTACCATCTACATAGACAGACAGCCTATGGGACCGCATGATTTGATACAGGCGTTTTCAAGAACAAACCGAATCTTCGATAAAAATAAGGTATACGGTCAGATTGTGACATTTCAGGCACCGGTGCTGTTTAAGGAATGTGTAGATAATGCGGTAAAATTATATTCTGCAGGCAGTACAGAAGGAGCAATGGGTGCTGATTGGGAAGAAATTGAACCCGCCTTTAGAAAAGCACTTGCAGCACTTCGGGTATGCGCAAATACGCCTTCAGCCGTAGCAGGAATGTCTTTGGAGGAAAAGAAACTTTTTGCAAAATCCTTCCAGAATTTTGATAAATTGTTCGCGCAGTTGAAGTCATTTACAAATTACGAAGACTCTATGCTTGAAGATTATGGAATTACGGAAGATGAGTATTATGATTATGCCGGTCATTATCTAAATGTCATAGAAGAGATAAAAACGGGAGCAGAGCCGGGTCAGGAACCAGAGCCCGAGCCGGCCTCAGACTTAGGATTAGACCCGGATTATGAACTGATGGCATACAGTAATACCAAAATAGATTATGAATATATCATTAACCTTATCCAGAATATCGTTACACCTAAGGATGACGGTGAGAATATTACACTGGAGGAAAAACAGAAGAAACTGGAAGAAGTAAAGCAATATGTGGAAGAACTGCGCAAAGAGAATCCTAAAGTGGCTGATATTATGGTTGGTCTGATTAGTGAAATTGAACAGGATGAAAACAAGTATAGGGGACAATCCATTCTCAACATTGTGGAAAATATGAAGATGAATTGTATAGACAGGGTTGTTACTGACTTCTGTCTGACATGGTATGCATCAAAAGATGATGTAATGTATGCGGCAACGCATTATAGAAACGGAGAAATTCCAAATGAAAGTGCAATCAAAGCAACCATTGATTTTACAAGCTATAAAGCGGCACAACAAAATGCTTTGCCCAAGTTCAAATATTATGCCCAAATGATTGCACAACTGCGGGAAACTCTTGATGAAGAGATTAAACCGCTTATTTCGCACGGATGAGATTATGTATAATTGCCTCTGCTTTTCAAATTTGTTTATATCAGCGTAAGCGCTTTTGAAATTGGAGGTGGATTATGCTAAATGATATGGACAATGCAACGCTCTTTTGTGATTACTACAGACAATGGATAGATGTTTACAAAAAGGGCGCGATAAGAGAAACAACTTTGGCTAAGTACATGATGACCTTAAAGTGGGTTGAAAAACTTGTGCCGGAATTAAAAATTTCACAACTGACAAGAACTACTTATCAGCAGCTTCTGAATGATTATGCGAAGGAGCATGAAAGACAGACCACTCTGGATTTTCATCATCAGTTAAAGGGAGCAATCATTGACGCTGTGGACGAAGGATTGATTGAGCGAGATCCAACAAGAAAGGCTATTATAAAAGGAAAGACGCCGAGGACTAAGAAAATTAAATATTTGAATCAGTTTGAACTTCATACGCTGATAGCAGACTTGGATATCAAGGAGAAACCTAATTGGGACTGGTTTATTCTGCTGGTTGCAAAAACAGGTATGAGATTTTCGGAAGCATTGGCAATCACACCAAGTGATTTTGATTTTGCAAGACAGACATTGTCGATTAGCAAGACATGGGATTACAAAGGAGAAGGCGGTTTCCTGCCGACAAAGAACAAATCTTCTGTCAGAAAGATTCAGATTGACTGGCAGATTGTTGTAAAGTTTTCTGAATTGGTGAAGGGAATGCCGGAGGATAAGCCTATTTTCGTTGGGGATGAAAAAATTTACAATTCTACGGTAAATGATGTTCTCTCAAGACATTGTAAGGAATGTGGTATTTCTTCCATTTCCATTCATGGATTGCGCCATACTCATGCGTCCTTATTGCTGTTTGCAGGAGTATCCATTGCAAGTGTAGCACGCAGGTTAGGTCATGCCAGCATGACAACTACGCAGAAGACATATTTGCATATTATTCAGGAATTGGAAAATAAAGATGTTGATTTGGTAATGCGAACATTGTCGGGTTTATAAAGTAGCTATAGTGGCTTATAAGTGCTTACGCTGATTTTTTAAGCTTGAAAACATAATTTCATTTCCGTTTGTGGACGGGCCCTCTGTTCCAGGTGCTGCTCGGCTGCGCTGTAAAAGTGGGCTGACGGAACAGCAAGGTTTTCAGTGCCTTGCTGTTCCACGGAAAGAGAGGCCAGAAGTAGCTCATTCCTCCGAAGGTGGGGGTGGTAATGGCGGAAATAAATATCAAAATCAGTCCGATGGTAAAGCCCCATATTCCCCCTACCGCTGTGGTCAGCAGCAGGAAAATACGATAGATTCGCAGGGCGTCAGCAAATTCTATGCTGGAGATGGACAGGGATGCCAGCAGGGACACGGCACCGTAAAAGAGTACCTCGGTGGAAGCCCAGTTGAGGCTCACGGCAATGTCGCCAATCAGGAGACCTCCCACGATGGACAGCGAACCGGAAAAACGCCCGGAGCTTAAAGCGGCGGAATATTTGAATAAATCCAGAATAAACTCTACTGCCAGCACATAGAAAATCAGGCGGATTGTACCAAAGGTTCCGGTGGATAAGAGCTGCCAGTTTTTAGCCACCTGTGGAAAATATGCTGTGAGCAGAAGAAAAACAGGCATGAGGAGCAGGCTCACCGGGATGCAGGCAAAGCGCACCAGACGAAAATAGCTGCCAACAAGAGGAGCCTTGTAGTAGTCCTCAGGGCTCTGGGTAAATTGAAATATAGTACAGGGCAGAACCAATATTAAAGGGGAATTATCCACGAGAACCAGGATATGCCCCTCCATGAGATAGCTGCATGCCACATCAGGGCGTTCCGTGTGTTGTATGGCAGGCAGGGGATTCCACCATCTGTGTGGTACCAGAAGTTCCTCCAGACTTTGGGCACCCATGGTCAGAGAGGTAATCTGCAGGTTATCCAGCTTTTCTGAGACAGCGTGCAGCAGCTCCCGGTTGACATTGTCTCCCAGATAGGCTATGGCTACGTCCGTTTTGCTCAGTGTACCAACGGAACGTATAGAGAAGGTAAGCCGGGGCGAGCGAACTCGGCGGCGGATTAAATTGGCATTATAAAGCAGTGTCTCCACAAAGCCGTCCCGGGCACCTCTGGTGATGCGTTCACTGTCAGGCTCCGAAATCCCTCGGGCAGGGTAGGTGCGGGCATCGATTATCAACGCATGGTCAAAGCCCTCTACAAAGAGCAGGGAGGGACCGCTGAGAAGATTTTTAATCAGTTTGTCCCAGTCACTTTCTGCTTCCACCTGTGCAAAACCAATCTTTGCGTTCATGTATTGGGTCAAATCTTCTATCCGGCTGTCTTTTGTGAAGACCGGATTTTGCAAATCAGAAAAAATCTGCTGCAGGAGCTCTGTTTTGCAGAAACCGTTCACGCCAATCCAGTAGGCTGGCGTCTCCCCCAGAAAAAGGTTCCGGGTAATAAGGTCAAAACTGGCGTCCACTGGCAGCAGGCTGTGTATTGTGGCAATGTTCCGGGACAGATTTGTGGACAAGCGGGTGGATGATGTGACAGGGGATTTCATATATTGGCTCCTTTTTCTGCGATGCTATGGGTGCCTTTTTAGTCTGCCCGAAAAAAAGATGGCTATTCCGGCAAAAGGGTGTTATGATATGCCACAAGAGGTTTTGTAAAAATACGGATAATGTTTCACATTATTGGGAAGGGACGGGTATGCTGTGATGACAGAAGAAATGACTTTGATTGGCGAGGAGGCATACAGGGCAGCGAAGGAGATTCTGGAGGCTGCCGGACTGGAGGAGAAGGAGCTCTTTGTGGTGGGATGTTCTACCAGTGAGGTGGGAGGTGCCGGAATTGGAACTTTTTCCAGCCCGGAATTGGCGGAGGTTGTGTTTGGCGGCATCTATCAGGCGACACAGGAGGCTGGAGTTTATCTGGCAGCACAGTGCTGTGAGCATTTAAATCGTGCATTGATTATAGAAAAAGAAGCCGCAAAATTATACGGCTTGGAGAGAGTGAATGTAGTGCCCCAGCCCAAGGCTGGAGGCTCCTTTGCCACAGCGGCATACAAGGCATTTGAGCAGCCGGTGGCGGTGGAGCACATAAAGGCTCATGCGGGCATGGATATCGGTGACACCCTGATTGGTATGCACTTGAAAGATGTAGCTGTACCGGTGCGCATCCGCACGAACCAAATCGGCGATGCTCATGTAGTCTGTGCCCGCACCAGAGCAAAATTTATCGGCGGAGGCCGGGCAATTTATGATGAAAGCATCATTTAGCCGCAGCTTCCTCAATCAACTGCATAATTTTGGGGATGGCATCCATCTGGCTGCTCTTGCTCATCGCGTCAATATAGCTTTGTCTGTTGGCGAAAAGCTCATGTACCTTTTCGATCAGCAGATTGGTGGACAAATCATCCTCGTTGATGACAATAGAAAATCCTTGCTCCTTGAAGGAGGCGGCATTTAAAAGCTGGTCGCCCCGGCTGCTTGCAGCGGGCAGGGGAATGAGGATATTCGGTTTTTTCAGCGCGAGCAATTCGCAGATGGCGTTGGCTCCTGCCCGGGAGATAACCAAGTCGGCCATGGCAAACAAATCCTTCAATTCTGCTTTGATATATTCAAATTGCTTGTATCCGGGCGTACTCAGGTAGAGATTGTCTATTTTACCTTTTCCACACAGATGTACCACCTGAAAATCATCCAAAAGCTTGGAAAGACTGTCGCGCACAGCCTTGTTGACATTGGCGGCGCCCAGACTCCCGCCGATGACCATAATGACAGGCTTGTTGGCTGTGAAACCGCACATGTCCAGACCTGCCAGCTTATTGCCCTGTGTCAGTTCGCTGCGGATGGGGGAACCGGTGAGGACAGCTTTGCCCTCTGGCATATTCTGCATGGTTTCCGGGAAATTGCAACATATCTTGTCTGCCACGGGAATGCAGAGCTTGTTGGCAAGACCGGGTGTCATATCAGATTCATGTATGATGCAGGGGATGTGGAGGGAGGCGGCGGCGCGCACCACGGGCACACTGACAAAACCGCCCTTGGAAAAGACCACATCGGGCTGCAGTTCTTTTAAATGTTTCTTAGCCTCTCCGTAGCCCTTGATGACGCGAAAGGGATCCGTGAGGTTTTTGACATCCAGATAACGGCGGAATTTACCGGTGGCAATGCCGGTGTAGGGGACGTCAAAGTCTCCGATGAGCCTTTTTTCAATTCCGTCGTAGGAGCCCATATAGGACACCTCAAATCCTGCCTCTCTCAGTGCGGGGAGCAGGGCAATGTTGGGAGTTACATGACCTGCGGTTCCTCCGCCGGTCAGCACAATTTTTTTCATAATGCTACCTTCCTGATGATATAGTATATGTTACAGCATACTTTCCAGTGCTTGTGCAAGCTGGTCGGGACAGGAGGTGCTTTTCATGCCGCAGCGGATGCCCTTGAGGCGGCTGATGGCTTCCTCCGGGGTCATACCCTTCACCAGAGCACTGATGCCCTGCAGGTTGCCGTTGCAGCCGTTGGTAAATTTTACGGATTCAATCACACCGTCTGCCAGCTCAATGTCGATGGCGGTAGAACAGGTTCCTTTTGTCAGATATCTCATAGTTTCCTCCAGTTCTTAAATTCAAATCATTAACAGCTATTATAGCAGATTTTTCCTGCATTCGCAACGAGTTTGAAAACACTCGAAATGTAGATAAATATGTCGCAAAAATACGATGAAAAAACGTTTCTGTATGGTATAAGATAAGATATAATGTGATTATATGAAAAGATTGGAGAGAAGGGATGTCTATGTTTCAGATTTTTGGGGAGGAGCTGTTGGTGACAGTCGGAATTTTCGGCTTTATGGGAGTCAGCCTGTTTATGCAGATATTGCTGAGTTTTTTGTATCGAAAGATGATTCGGGAGACAGACAACATGGCTGCCACGAACAATAAGCTGCTGAAGCAGTGTAAGCTGAAATTTGCAAATTGTTATCAGTTAAATCATGGGGTGGCAAATATACCTATCTTTGTGGACAAGTTCCTGAGCAGGCTGGCGTTGGGGCCGTTCTCTTTTGAGACCATCTACCATTTGTCCGGGCAGAGTATGCTCTTATCTGTTATCTGTGCCGGTATCGGTGTGTGCAGAGCAGTGGCGGGCGGGCGCACCTTAGGGGAGATACTTCCCTTCTATATTGTGAGTTTTTTGGGGATTTACCTGTATTTTGCAGTGTCGTCCATGGCGGATGTCAGGGGGAAAAAGAGTATACTGAAAGTCAATCTGGTGGATTATCTGGAAAATCATCTGTCTGCCCGCATGGAGGTGACGGAGGGAGACATGGAGATGCTGTATGGGGAGACGCTGAGCGGGCGTAATTGCAATATGCGCCTCGGAACCGGAGGAGGAAGAATCAGGAACGGTGGCAACAGAGCCGGAGCAAACAGAACCGGCAGGCGGACGGTGGAGCTGATGCCGATTGGCAATCGGGGAAGTATGGGCGCGGAAAGGGCAGAAAATAATATATGGGAAACAAGGGAAGATGTAAGCAGAGAGATGCCGTTGGGTTCTTTCCTGCTCAGCGATGAGGAGCTGGAGGCACTGATTAAGGAATTTTGCTGATGAATTGCGGATAACAGCTTGAATTTGTCATATGATTTTGCTAAACTTAGGAAAAGAAAAAACGAAAAGGAGCAAGTCTATGAGCAAACAAGTTACTTTTGATTATTCCAAGACAGGTTCTTTTGTTTCTGCTGAGGAGATAGGCTACATGAAGAAGCTGACATTGGATGCGAAGGATGTATTGGTATCCAAGAGTGGAGCCGGCAATGATTTTGTAGGATGGATTGACCTTCCTGTAGATTATGACAAGGAGGAGTTTGCCCGCATTAAGGAGGCAGCCGCAAAAATCCAGAAGGATTCCGAGGTATTGCTGGTTATCGGAATCGGCGGTTCCTATCTGGGCGCGAGGGCAGCGATTGAGTTTTTGAGCCACAGCTTTTACAATGTGGTGGACAAGAGTGTGCGCAAAGCCCCGGAGATTTATTTCTGCGGCAACTCCATCAGCTCTACTTATCTGAAACATCTGATGGATGTGGTGGGGGACAGAGATTTCTCCATCAACATGATTTCCAAGTCCGGCACGACCACGGAGCCCGCCATTGCCTTCCGTGTGTTCAAGGAGAAACTGGAGAAAAAGTACGGCAAGGACGGCGCAGCCAAGAGAATCTACGCCACCACCGACAAGGCGAAGGGCAGCCTGAAACATTTGGCAGACGAGGAAGGTTATGAGACCTTTG
>CAZUAP010000084.1:0-9164 GCA_964617975.1 uncultured Acetatifactor sp.
GTTAGGGTAGGTGTTATAAAAACACATGGTCAAATTGGAACAATCTTTCCAGATTCAAAACAGCCAATTAAAAAAGGGGGTAAAAAATAATGGATGTAAACAAATTCAGAGAAATTATTAAGCAGAGAGAAGAAACTGATGATGAATGGGATTATGGGTTAGAACAGTGCTGGAAAAAAGAGATAGAGATTTTATCAGAAGATATTCAATCTACTATAGAATTTCTAAAAAACGAATGTACAGCGGACGAATATTCTTGGATTAGCGAAGTGTTAGATGATGTAATCGACAAGAATCCAAGTAAGGAACTTGTTGAATGCTACAAATCTCTTATGAAAAAATTTCCGGAAGAGTGTGATAAATACAACATTTCCGGAGTGGTAGAAATTTGCGAAAATATTCTAAAGTGGGAGGAAGAAAATGACCAAAAGTAAGGAAAGTTTAGTAGATGAGGGATTTAGAGTATCACTTGTAGAAACAGCTTTCTTTGATGGCACATTTGAAATTCCTCACATAGATGGTCCGGAAGAAATAATTACTCCAACGGGTATGGTTCCGTTTTCGCTAAGAGAGCGAAGTCTGAATAAGGTTGATTTTGTATGTTTCTATGAGCATGATGTTAATTTTAGAGAAATTTTGACGCATACGGAGGAATATGTGGAAGAATTAAAGCAATATCCTGGAATAATCACTCCAGATTGCTCGTTATATATTGATGCGCCACTATGTGTGCAGATTGCAGATATATACTTGAATCGAGCTGTAGGATATTATTTAAGACAACAGGGAATTTACGTTATTCCAAATATCCGGTGGGGAGATGAACGAACATACACAACAGAGCTACTTGGCGAGAAGATTGCATTTCAAGGTGTAGATAAGCACAGTATTGTCTCAATTGGTACGTATGGACAGATTCAATCAGCTGAATCGAAAAGATATTTTCGGGAAGGGCTTGTTGAAATGCTGAATGAACTTGAGCCTGAGGTAGTGCTGGTTTATGGGTCCATGCCAGAAAAAATATTTGGTGATTTGAAAAGTAGGACCAGATTTGTTCAATATCCTGATTGGACAACCAGGATGAAGAAGAAATAGTTTTATTCTTTAATTCTTCTTGCCTTTGGAAACATTCCTCAATAAACTCATTCACAAGCTCATAATTGACAACAATGCCATGCGGAGCGCGGCCTCCATATACTCATAATTATTATAGGAGCCTATGCCTCAAGAATAATCAAAGCAACCATGGAGGCTGGTTTGATTAAGTTGTCAGACGAAAATGCAGCATTGAAGAGCAGGAGATATGTTCCATAATACCTCTGTTTTAAGCCGTTTTGAAATTGAAGTTTTATTTGACTACTACAAGTCAATCTTGTATGTCTCTTCTTTTTATGGTAAAATAAATATCATGCGATAGCAAACTCATTGTCATGGGAGAAGGAGGTATTTATGTTGGGAAATGTGATCGTTGGACAGTCTGGTGGACCTACCGCGGTAATCAATTCATCGTTGGCAGGTGTTTACAAGACCGCTAAGGATTTGGGCGCAGGCAAGGTGTATGGTATGCGTCATGGTATTCATGGATTTTTGGATGAAAAGATTGTGGATTTGGACGAGAAAATCAAATCGGATCTGGATTTGGAACTTCTGAAGAGAACCCCCTCCGCATTTTTGGGTTCCTGCCGTTTCAAGCTGCCGGAGATTGAGGCAGACAAGGCGGTTTATGAAAAGATTTTTGCTTTGCTTGGAAAATATGAGATAGGAGCCTTCTTTTACATAGGTGGTAATGATTCCATGGATACCATCAAAAAGCTGTCCGACTATGCAGCTGCGATTGACAGCCCTATCCGTTTTATCGGTGTGCCCAAGACGATTGACAACGATTTGGAGGTGACGGACCACACACCCGGCTACGGCAGTGCTGCTAAATACATTGCTTCTGTGACCAAGGAAATCATCAGAGACGGTCTGGTGTATGATATTAAGAACGTCACGATTATAGAGATTATGGGACGTAATGCAGGATGGCTTACCGGTGCGGCTGCACTGGCAACCTGCGAGGACTGTGAGGGTGTGGACGGCATCTATCTGCCCGAGGTCGCTTTTGACATTGATAAATTTGTTGCGAAGGTCGGCAAACTTTTGGAGACCAAGAGTGCAGTCGTGATTGCTGTCTCCGAAGGTATCAAGACTGCTGACGGAAGATATGTGTTTGAACACGGCAGCCACAATGAGTATGTGGATGCGTTCGGACATAAGCAGCTGTCCGGTACTGCGAAGTATCTGGCAGACCTTGTGAGCGAGAAGTTCGGCTGTAAGTCCAGAGCGATTGAGCTCTCCACCATGCAGCGCTGTGCTGGTCATCTGACTTCCCGTGTGGATATCACGGAGGCATATCAGGTGGGCGGTTCCGCTGTGAAGGCTGCTTTTGACGGTGAGACCGGAATGATGGTTACGCTGAAGAGAGAGTCCAGCGACCCTTATATCTGCACAACAGGACTTTACGATGTGCATAAGATTGCAAATGTGGAGAAGAAGGTGCCTCTGGAGTGGATTACTGAGGACGGAACTTTCGTATCCCAGAAGATGGTGAATTACATCAAGCCGCTGATTCAGGCAGAGCTGACTCCGATTATGATTACCGGACAGCCCAGACATATTGTGATAGATATGCAGTAAAAGCCTTGCGGTAACGACATAGTGTAAACAGACAAAGCATAATATAGCCGGGGAAGTGTTTGAGGACTTCTCCGGCTGTTGTTAAGATACCGACAATGACAAAAGGAAAACCGGTTATCGGTGAGCTATTTTTCCGATACAGGAGAAAGGAAGTCCGGTATGATTTTTAAGTGTAAAAACTGCGGTGGAAATGTAGTTTACAGTCCCGAGCGGCATAAGATGTTCTGTCCGTTTTGCGAGAGCGAGGACAGCCAGGAGGTACAGCGGTCTGAGGGGGGAGAGATAACCATCTGCCCGGATTGCGGCGGTGAGATACCGGTGCAGGAGCATACCTCGGCGACGCAGTGCCCCTACTGCAACAACTATCTGATTTTTGACGAGCGTGTGGAGGGAGAGTATCTGCCAAAGATGCTGATTCCGTTTCAGTTGGGCAAGGAGACCTGCAAGCAGGCGCTTCGGGATAAGTTCAAGAAAAATGTGTTTGCCCCTACGGATTTCTTGTCGGAGGTGCGCTTGAACAGTATGCAGGGAACCTATGTGCCCTTCTGGTTCTATGACTATGATGTCAATGCAGATTATCAGGGGGAGGGCACCAAAGTGCGCAGCTGGACCAGCGGCAACATGAATTATACGGAGACCTCCTATTACGATGTGCGCCGCAATGTGGACATAGCCTTCCGGGATATACCGGTGGATGCGTCCATACAGATGCCTGACGAGATTATGGACTTGATGGAGCCCTATAATTACCAACAGTTGATTGATTTCCAGCCCCAGTATATGTCCGGATTTTATGCGGAGAAATACAATATGAGCGCGGATGTGGTGGAGAGCCGGGCGAGACAGAAGATGACGCATGACACAAATAATATCATGAAGGCACAGGTATCCGGCTACAGCAGCGTGCACCAGCAGCGCAACGATATCAGCGTCCAAGAGGGGGAAAAGAAATATGGCCTCTTGCCCGTGTGGAAGTACAACTACCGCTACAAGGAGCAGGACTATCCCTTTTACGTGAATGGCCAGACGGGAAAGATTGTGGGGACGGCGCCTCTCTCGCCCCCAAAAGTCTGGGCTTATGCGGGAACCTTGTGGGGGTGTCTCGTGGTGATTTTCCTTTGCTGTAATCTTTTGGTGGGAATACTGTAGGGGAGGAGATAGAACATGGATAAGGAAGTAAAGAGAGAGGCTTTGAGGCAGTATCTTAAATATTTCAGATTTTGGTTTATTGCAGTGGGTGTCCTGCTTATCCTGACGCTTGGTGCAGCAGTGCTGAAGGCTGCGGTTTACGCACTTCCCCGTGGCAACAGCCGGGCACCTTCCGAGCGGGTCTATGATTACGCGGATGTCCTCACCGATGATGAGGAGGAGGAACTGCGGGCATATATTGCGAAATATGAGAAAAAGTGCCATGCAGATTTGGTGGTGGTAACCCTCAATCAGCCCATGGGCGATACGGATTACGAGTGGTATATGGCCATGATGAATTACGCAGATGACTTTTATGATAACGGGCTGTACGGCTGGGACTCGGTATACGGTGACGGCGCACTCCTTCTGGATAACTGGTATGAGGATGCGAATGGCTCCCAGAAGGGTTCCTGGCTCTCCACCAGCGGTAAGATGGAGCGCATTATTGGCAGCTATGAGGAAGACGATGTCTTAGACCGGATGGATGTCTATATTGATTCCAACCCTTGTGAGGCATATAAGGCGGCTGTAAGAAGGCTTGCGGTGTATGGCAGAAATGGAAAGAATGCAGGTGTAATCAGCAGCACAGGGATTCTGACGTCACTGATTGTTCCGTTTATCGCGGCATTATTTTTTGCAATCACCCACCTGGTCCAGAAGAAGGCGGAGGATACCACGACAGCTACAACCTATGTGGAAAACGGAAAGCCTGTTTTAAAAGCCAAGTCGGATGAATTCATCCGCAAGAGATTGGTGAGCCATCGCATTGAAAGCAGCGGCGGAGGCGGTCACGGCGGTGGAGGCAGTCACAGCCACGGCGGCAGCTACGGCAGTCATACCAGCAGCGGCGGACAGAGTCACGGCGGCGGTGGAAGACGACGCTAAACAATTTAGTTTTCGTGAAAACGAGGTTCTCATGAAAACGAGGTTTTCATGAAAATTTTGGCCCTGATTTTTGTAGAACAAAAAAGCACCCACATGACGGTATGGGTGCTTTTGCTTTATCAATAATGTCTATATGTGTTCGCGCACAGGCATTAAGCCATCTCGTTTACAGCTTTGCTTACACGAGCAACCTTACGGGCAACGTTATTCTTGTGATAAACGCCCTTGCTGCCAGCCATCTCGATGGTCTTGGTGGCAGCCAGAAGCTCAGCCTGAGCAGCAGCCTTGTCACCGGACTCGATTGCAGCGTAAACCTTCTTGATAGCGGTCTTAACGCCGGAACGGATAGCTTTGTTTCTCTCTGCGTTGGTGCGGGAAACTAAGATTCTCTTTTTTGCGGATTTAATGTTAGCCAAGTCGTACACCTCCATTTGTATACAATATTAATGATTGATTTTTTCAAAAATGTTCCACCGCAGCCAGACACGGAGGGCTAACGTGAACATACTATTGTAGTGTAGTAAATTCTCGATGGTTTGTCAATACATATTTTTCTGGAATTTGCAAAAAATATAAAAAATTCCGGAAAAGGATTGCAAAAGGATTGCAATAGGAGATTATGCAGGGGGATTGCGGCATGGGGAATTTTCAGGTCAGAACAGATTTGGCGCTGGAGGCGCGTGAGAGTATCACGGAGGCGGACAGTGAATTGCATGGAGTGCGGGTTGAGGAATATTATCTGGAGGATGTGGATATACAGGTGACGAAGGTGATGGTTGACACCAAAAATGCAGCCAAAGCCATGGGAAAGGCGGTGGGCACCTATGTCACCATGGAGGCTCCGGCACTGGTGGAGCCGGATGAGGACTATCATCGCGAGATTTCAGAATGTCTGGCGAAGGAACTTCTGGATTTGATTCCGAACGGAGATAAAGAGCTGTCGGTTCTGGTGGTAGGGCTTGGCAACAGGGAGGTGACGGCGGACGCTCTGGGACCACAGGTGGTGGATAATCTTTTTATCACCAGACATATCGTGCGGGAGTATGGAAAAGCCGCCTATAATTGCAGCAGGATGAATCTTGTGAGCAGCATGGAGCCGGGGGTCATGGCAAAGACCGGTATGGAGACTGCGGAAATCGTGCAGGGGGTCGTCGCCCAGACACATCCGGATGTGCTGATTGTAATTGATGCGCTGGCGGCAAGGAGCACTAAGCGGCTGAACCGAACCATACAGATTACCAATACCGGAATCCAGCCCGGCTCCGGAGTGGGCAATCACCGCAATGCCCTGACGGAGGAGGAGCTCGGGGTCCCCGTGATTGCTGTGGGGGTTCCCACGGTGGTGGATGCGGCTACCATTGTGGGGGACGCGCTGAAAAAGTGGATGGATGAGGATATGGATAAGGAATTTGACAGCAGACTTGCCTTTGCGGAGCTGAACAATATGTATATGACCGGCAAGGATATTGACGCTGTGATTAAGAGGGTGAGTTTTACCCTGTCGGAGGGAATCAATATTGCCATGGAGAAAAACAATATAGTCTGTGAAGGACAGTAGGTTCATATACTAGAGAGAAAAGTGCCAAAGGACATTCTTTTTGATGCGGCTTAGGATGAAAAATGCAGTGCATGTGCAGGGAAAGAGAGGGCGTTTCGGCAAGGTTCTGGCGGGAGCGGCTCTCCTCTTTTTATTTTGGATGGCGGCAGGGCGGGAACTGGAGAGAGAGAAACTTCCTGTTGCAGATGCCTTCCGGCAGGACATAGCTGTGTGGTTTGCGGAAAACATATATGATTTGTTCCTGCCCGGTGCCTGCGCGACTGTGGGAGAAAGCTGTACGGAGTGGGTGGTGAACACGCAGGTAGAGAATTTCCTGCCGCTGTATGGAGTGGCGCGCCGGGAACTTTGGAGCGAACAACGACAGAGACAGTACCGGGAGGAACAGCTTGGAATTATTACATACGAGAATGAGTTGTCGGAGGAAGGGCTGTCAAATGCGGCAGATGGAACAAATAAAATCGAGGAAAGCAATGCGGAGACGGACATGCAGACGCTGCTTCAGGCAGAAAACAATGCAGCCCGGGAGGTAGCAGAATTTGTACCCCATGAGCAGCAAAGTCAGGTGAATCTGGAGGAACTTCAAAACTATGAAACGCTTGTCAAAAATTTTTATACCATCGACAGCAATACCATGGCGGGAAGTGACCAGCTGCAGGTGGACAGCCTGCTTAAATTGGATATGAGCATAAAAAAGGAGGGGGAGGGACCGCAGATTCTCATCTATCATACCCATTCTCAAGAAACCTTCGCGGATTCTGTGGAGGGGGATGCCGCAACAACTATCGAGGGGGTGGGAGAGCATTTGAGCCAGATTTTACAGGAAAAATACGGATACCGCGTGCTGCACCACACAGGCCGCTATGATGTGGAAACCAGAAATAATGCGTATGGAAATGCACTGCCGGAACTGGAAAAGCTGTTGGAGGAAAATCCCTCCATACAGGTGGTGATTGACCTGCACAGGGACGAGGTGGCTTCGGACACCAAACTTGTGATAGATTTGGACGGCAGACCTACGGCGAGATTCATGTTTTTCAACGGGCTTTCCAGGACAAAGCAGTCCGGGGACATCACATATCTGCAAAACGATAACATCGCGGGCAATCTGGCATTTTCCTTTCAGATGCAGCTCAAATGTGAGGAGTATTATCCGGGACTCACCCGCAAAATATATCTGAAGGGCTATCGCTACAATATGCACCTGAAACCCCGCTCGCTTCTGGTGGAGCTGGGAGCGCAGAACAATACGGTGGAGGAGGCCATGAACGCCTGTGAACCGCTGGCACACGTGCTGGACATGGTACTCTCCGGAGAATAATTCAAAAAGTGCGATTGACTACCAGAATTTATTTCCTTATAATGTTAGTAGTGTTTGTTAATCATGAATACCAAAGGAGAAATGATATGTCTGATAAGGTTATGACCAAAACAATGTATAAGCCAAAGCTGACCGTGAAGGTACAGGCGTTGGCAACTCTTGCAGCGGTTGTTGCAGCTGTTGCACTGCCGCAGCTCTTTCATGTGATGGGAGCTATGTCCGGTCTTGGAACTGCTCTGGGTGAGGTGTTTTTACCCATGCACCTGCCGATTATTCTCGTGGGCCTTCTGGCAGGACCTTATGCCGGAGCAGTCTCCGGTCTGCTGGCACCTGCGGTCAGCTATGCGCTCTCCGGTATGCCGACTTCTGTCATGCTGCCTTTTATGATGATTGAGCTCTGCATCTATGGGTTGAGCGCGGGACTGCTCAGAGAGGTGAAAATGCCTGCGATTCTCAAGGTGCTGCTTGCACAGGTGGCTGGACGGGCTGTGCGTGCTGCGGCGATTTTGCTTTCCGTGTATGCACTGGGCAACCAGAGCGTCAATGTTGCTGTCATCTGGAGAAGTATTCCGGTGGGTATCTTCGGACTGGCTCTGCAGTGGACCTTGCTGCCGTTGATTGTATATCGGGTGGAGAATCTGAAAAAAAATGAAGAATGATTTAAAAAAGGCAATGGAATTATTGAAGGAGGGCGGTTACACCTGTGTCCTGTGCCGGGGAGCGGAAAGCTGCACCAGCACAGAACGGGGTGTGAAACCGCTGCTTGGCTGGCTCCGGTCGGGAGTCGAGTTAAAGGGATATTGTGCTGCGGACAAGGTTGTAGGAAAGGCCGCAGCCTTTCTCTATGTGCTCCTGGGGGTGGAACAGGTATATGCCGAAGTGATGAGCCAGAAAGCGATAGATGTTCTGGACAGGTTCGGCATAGAGACGTTTTGTGATGAGGCACCGGAGACGATTCGCAACCGGGATAACACGGGGATGTGCCCCATGGAGGAGACGGTTCTGGAGATTGAGCAGCCCATGGAGGCACTGCAGGCGGTGGAGCGCAAGCTGGCTGAGCTACGTGGAGCGCAGACTGCCCTAAAAGAGTAGAAAGACGAGGAATATACATGGCTTCCATAGACCAAAGTAAAATTCGCAACTTTTGTATTGTTGCACACATAGACCACGGAAAATCAACATTGGCGGATCGGATTATCGAAAAGACCGGACTGCTCACCAGCAGGGAGATGCAGGCGCAGGTGCTCGACAATATGGATTTGGAGAGGGAGCGTGGTATCACCATCAAGGCGCAGGCTGTCCGCACGGTTTACAAGGCGAAGGACGGCGAGGAGTATATTTTCAATCTGATCGACACTCCCGGTCATGTGGATTTTAACTATGAGGTGAGCCGTTCCCTGGCGGCTTGTGACGGTGCCATTCTGGTGGTGGATGCAGCTCAGGGCATAGAGGCTCAGACCCTTGCCAATGTGTATCTGGCATTGGACCACAATTTGGATGTGTTCCCTGTAATCAACAAGATTGACCTGCCCA
>CAZUAP010000085.1:0-9127 GCA_964617975.1 uncultured Acetatifactor sp.
GCAGACGATGCACCCCAGAAGGTTGCACAGGTTCTGAAGGAGCAGTGGGAGACCACTCTGCCCGGTCTGACCGTAACCCTGAAGGTTGAGCCCAAGAAGCAGAGAGTACAGGATATGCAGGATGGTACCTTTGAGCTGGGTCTTACCCGTTGGGGACCTGACTATGCAGACCCTATGACCTATCTTGGTATGTGGGTTACCGATTGCGACAATAACTATGGTCTGTGGAGCAATGCTGAGTACGATGCAATTATCGCAGAGTGCACCACAGGTGACCTTTGCACCGATGAGGAAGGCCGTTGGGCAAGACTCTACGATGCAGAGAAGATTGTGATGGATGAGGCTGTTATCTTCCCTCTCTATACACAGTGCAATGCTGAGATGATGTCTTCCAAGGTAACAGGTGTGGAGTTCCACGCTGTTGCACTTAATCGTGTTTACAAGAATGCAGTAAAGGCCGACTAAACTCGGCAGATTCATCAAGCCGCACTGAGGAAACTTACGTGCGGCTTGATTTTTTAAAGGAGGCAAAAAGTGAAAAAATACACAATCAAGAGAATTTTGACATCACTGTTTACCCTGTTGGCGATTCTCCTGGTCTTGTTCATTTTGATGAAGCTGATGCCGGGTTCACCTTTTAATGACGAGAAGCTGACAGCAGACCAGAAGGTTTCCCTCTATGCCAAATACGGACTGGACCAACCTGTTACGGTGCAGTTTTTTAAGTATGTGGGGGGAATGCTTCGCGGAGATTTGGGTGTGAGCTATAACATTTCCAAGAATACTCCCATCTCCCAGCTGATACAGACCCGACTTCCCATCTCCATTAAGATTGGTGGCTGTGCAGTTGCCATAGGAGCGCTGGTGGGACTTTTGTTGGGACTTGTGGCTGCGCTGAAACATGATACCATCTGGGATTCCCTCGCTACAGTCATCTCCGTAATTGGTGTGTCGGTGCCCTCCTATGTGTTTGCGTTGGCGCTGAGCTATACCTTTGGATTTAAGCTCAGATGGTTCCCGCAGCTTTTTTCACAGCAGGCCGTCTTTGCCTCCAGTGTGCTGCCCAGCCTGTCCCTGTCCATGTTCACCATGGCGTCCATCGCCCGTTTTACGCGAAGCGAGATGCTGGAAGTCCTGGGAAGTGACTATATGCTGCTGGCGGAGAGCAAGGGAATATCCGGTTCTGCACTGATTTTCAGACACGCGCTGAGAAATGCACTGATTCCTATTATCACAGTGCTTGCCCCCCTGATTGTAGATTTGATGACCGGTTCGCTGGTGGTGGAGAAGATTTTCGCCATCCCCGGAGTGGGAAGCCTGCTGGTCAATGCAATTCAGTCCAATGACTATAATGTTGTTATTTCTTTGAGTTTTATTTATTCGGCAATGTATATTGCAATTATGCTGGTAGTGGATATTCTCTATGGCGTTATCGACCCGAGAATCCGACTTGCAAAGAAAGGAGACTAGTAGGATGAGTAAAAGTGTTACAGCGGATACGGCAGCTATGAAGGCTCCTTACACACCGATGGATGAAGATTTTAAACTGAAAAACGTAGGCGATGCCATCACCATAGATGAAAACTTTGCGGCACAGAATTTCTGGAAGGATGTGCTCATCCGATATTTTCGCAAATTCAGTGCAGTGGTAGGTCTGATTCTGATTTTGGTGATTACCCTGATGGCGATTATCGGCCCCGGGATGAATGATTACACTTATTCTGAGCAGAATTTAAGTCAGAAGAATTTCGCACCCCGTGTGCCCGGGCTGGAGAAACTGGGTATTTTCAACGGCGATGAGAAGATGAGTACCACCACCGGAACCAAGACCATCAACTATTATGTAGAAAAAGGTCTGGACACGGTGTATTACTGGTTCGGCAGTGATAATTTCGGCCGTGACATCTGGACGAGAACGTGGTCCGGCGCCCGCGTATCCCTGATTATCGCAGTGGCAGCAGCCCTGATTGATATGATAATCGGTATGAGCTACGGCTTGATTTCCGGATACTTTGGCGGCAAGGTGGATATTGTGATGCAGCGTCTGCTGGAGATTGCAAACGGAATCCCCAGACTGGTGATTGTGACCCTGCTGCTTTTGGTATTGAAACCCGGTATGCTGACGATTATCTGCGCATTGATGCTGACGGAATGGGTAGGTATGAGCCGCATAGCCCGAGCGTCCATGTTAAAATTGAAAGAACAGGAATTTGTCCTTGCCTCCCGCACTCTGGGAGCAGGCAGTTTCTTAATTATATTTAAGGAGATTTTGCCCAATATCATCGGGCCTATCATCACGCAGGTGATGTTCTCCATCCCCACGGCAATCTTTACCGAGGCATTCTTGAGTTTCGTGGGATTGGGTATCCCGGTGCCTCAGTGTTCCTTAGGTTCCCTGATTTCGGAGGGATACAACAGCTTTACCACCCATCCTTTCCAGATTATTCCGCCCATCGTGGTGATGGCGCTGCTGATGCTGAGCTTTAACCTTGTGGCAGATGGTCTGAGAGAGGCACTCGACCCCAAGTTGAAAGAAATGTAAGAGAAAGGAGATACGAATATGTCGGAAGCAAAAGAACAGATTTTGAAAGTACGCGATTTGGATATCACCTTTCGCACCACCGCAGGACCGGTGCACGCCATCCGCGGTGTGGATATTGACTTGTTAAAGGGGCAGACGGTAGCCATCGTGGGCGAGTCCGGCTCCGGTAAATCCGTCACCATGAAGGCAGCCATGGGCATTTTGGCTTCCAATGCAACGGTGACAGGAGGCAGCATTGAATTTTCCTATCATCATGCAGACGGCTCTCCGGAGACGGTGGATATTCTGCAGAAGGATAAAAAGTGGATTCGACGCCACATCAACGGCAAGCGTATTGCCATGGTGTTCCAGGACCCCATGACCAGTCTCGACCCCACTATGAATATCGGAAAGCAGATTATGGAGGGCATGATATGGCATTTCAAGACCCCGAAGAAAGAGGCGTGGGATAAGGCTGTGGCACTCTTGAAGGAAGTCGGCATTGAGGATGCGGAGAAACGCATGAAACAGTATCCCCACCAGCTCTCCGGAGGTATGAGACAGCGTGTGGTGATTGCCATTGCGCTGGCGTGCAATCCGGACTTGCTGATTTGCGATGAGCCTACCACCGCGCTGGACGTGACCATTCAGGCTAAGATTATTGAGCTGATTCGCAGAGTACAGCAGGAGAGAGGAATCTCCGTTATCTATATCACTCATGATTTGGGTGTGGTTGCCAAGGTGGCAGATTATGTAAATGTTATGTATGCGGGCAAAATCGTGGAGAAGGGCACCATTGATGAAATCTTCTATGACCCCAGACATCCGTATACCTGGGGACTTTTGTCCGCCATGCCCGATTTGGAGACGGATGACGAGAGACTTTACACGATTCCCGGTTCGCCGCCCAACCTCCTGCATGAGAAACCGGGCGATGCGTTTGCACCCCGCAACCGCTATGCTCTGGAGATTGATGACAAGGCGGAGCCGCCTATGTTCCAGGTCAGCGATACGCACTATGCGGCAACCTGGCTGCTGGATCCCAGAGCTCCCAAGGTGGAGATGCCTGAGGAGCTGAAGGCGCGAATTGAACGCATGAAAAAGGAGGCGGAAGGCTATGGCAACAGTTGAAAATTTGACAGACAAGCCGGACACCCGAGAGCCTCTGCTGAAGGTGGAAGGACTGAAACAGTATTTTAAGGTGAGCAGCCATTACACGGTGAAGGCTGTGGAAAACGTGAGCTTTGAGATTTATCCCGGAGAGACCTATGGTTTGGTGGGTGAGTCCGGCTCCGGCAAATCCACCATCGGACGCAGCATCATCCGGCTGTACGACCCGACTGCGGGTAAGATTACCTTCGACGGTATGGACATCGGCGGGCGCATGAGCAAAGCAGTGAACAAGGAATTGCGCACCCAGATGCAGATGATTTTTCAGGACCCTATGGCATCCCTGAATCCCCGCAGAAAAATTGGGGATATTATCGGTGAGGGACTGGATGTTCACCATATGTACAAGAACTCCGCAGAACGTGAGGAGAAAATCAAGAGTATTCTGGCAAAGGTGGGACTTTCCCCCGAGCATGCCACCCGTTATCCCCACCAGTTTTCCGGTGGACAGAGACAGCGTGTGGGCATCGCCAGAGCATTGATTATGAATCCCAAGCTGATTATCGCGGACGAATGTATCTCCGCTTTGGACGTGTCCATTCAGGCGCAGGTGGTGAATCTGATGAAAGATATCCAGCAGGAGACCGGTGCGGCGTACCTGTTTATCGCCCATGATTTGTCCATGGTGAAATATATTTCCGACAGAATCGGTGTGCTGCATCTCGGACATCTTCTGGAGACAGGAACGAAGGATGAAATTTTCGATAATCCTGTTCACCCTTATACCAGAAGCCTGCTGTCTGCCATCCCGGCGCCCAATCCCAAGGTGGAGAAACAGCGCGTGGCGGAGAGTTATGATTACAAGACCTCCGGTATTGACTACAATCAGGGAACGGAGCATCTGGTGTCCGGTTCTCACTATGTAAAATGTACCGATGAGGAGTTCGCAAAATGGACAGGAGGAAGCCATGAATAAGAACGCATTTCGCGATATGTCTTATGGCGTCTATGTGGTGACTACATGGGATAACGGCAGAGCCACCGGGTGCACGGCAAACAGTGCCATGCAGATAACCTCGGAGCCTGCCACCATTGCAGTCAGCATCAACCATGACAATTATACCAATAAGTGTATTCAGGAGTCCGGCAGATTTGCCCTCTCGATTTTGGGAGAAAATTCCGACCCCGGTATCATCGGAACTTTCGGATTTTTCAGCGGCAGAGATAAGGATAAGTTTGACGGCGTGGAGCAGACCATCAAGGGCTGTATGCCCGTGGTGGCAGACGCCTGCGCCTATGCAGTGTGCGAGGTGATTGACAAGCTGGAAACCTCCACCCACACGGTATTTTTGGGCAAGGTGGTGGACGCGGATGTGTTGAAACCCGACACCCCCATGACCTATGCTTATTACCATAATGTCATCAAGGGCAAGAGCCCTAAGAACGCACCGACGTATATTGCGGAGGATTAAATTACACGCGGGCGGGGAGGAAACTCACCGCCTGCGTTCTTTTTTTCTGCCTTGTTGCGAACGCGAAGTTCCGCAAAAAAGGTCTTCAGCATTTCGCTGCACTCCTTCTCCAGAATCCCCCGGGTGACAGCCACCTGATGATTAAACTCCGGCATCTCCAAAATGTTTAAGATGGAACCTGCGCAGCCGGCTTTCGGGTTCATACAGCCCATGACCACCTCCGGAATGCGCGCCTGCACTATGGCGCCTGCGCACATCTGGCAGGGCTCCAAGGTCACATACAGGGTGCATTCCTCCAGCCGCCAGTCACCGATGACCTTGCTGGCTTTTTTGATGGCGGTAATTTCCGCATGAGCCAGAGTATTTTTGTCCGTGTTGCGGCGATTGTACCCTCTGCCGATGATTTTACCCTCATGGACAATGACACAGCCGATGGGCACTTCACCCAGCGCATAGGCTTTTTTGGCTTGCCGCAGTGCCTCCTTCATATATTTTTCAGTGATATTTTTGATAACAGCCATGATTCCTCCAAGTGTAGATGCTTGCATATAAATTACCAAAATATGATTGACATTGATATGATTCATGATAAAATAAAAGCATAAAGGGTGCCACTGATAGACGGCTAGCCCGCTAATAAGTGTAAAACAAATTTAACCGCTTAGTTTGCAGACGGGGCGGTTATTTTTGTGCCTTGTTGCTTCCAATAGCATATCCAAGCTCAAAAGCGGTCAGCGTAAGGCTAATCACCGCAATCAAACTTTCCACTGTCATCATTGGCAACACCCCCTTTTCCAGATTTCTCTAAGTAGAGATTTCTATGTAATCAGGGGGTCGCAGTCCCCCTGAGGATGGACTAACCGCTTACCGTACATGGTAGCACCCATGTAGGTAGTGTAGCAAATTTTTTTAAAACACACAATAGCCAAATTAGAAAAACGTATACGAAATAACGATAATTAGAGGGTTTCCGGCTTGCATTCGATTTGCGCTTGTGCTATGATATAGAATTAAAGTAGGAGGTGCTATCATGAATCTGGAACAACAGTTGAACACAATCACGGGCAAAGCCTATGGTAAAAATATTAGCGCATGTACGCATATGCAGCTATATGTGAGCATCCTTCAGCTGGTGAAGGAACGCAGTGCGGCAGCGCCCACCATCACAGGCGATAAAAAAGTATACTATATCTCTATGGAATTTTTGATAGGGAAATTGCTCTCCAATAATTTAATCAATCTCGGCATCTATGACGAACTCAAGGAGGTGCTGGTGAACAATGGCAAGAGTCTGGCGGAAATCGAGGAGATTGAGCCGGAACCCTCTCTGGGAAATGGAGGTCTGGGGCGTCTGGCGGCGTGCTTTTTGGATTCCATCGCCACGCTGGGGCTGCCCGGTGACGGGATTGGTCTGAACTATCATTTTGGCCTGTTTCGGCAAGTATTCAAGAACCATCTGCAGCGTGCGGAGCAAAATGACTGGATTGAAAAACATTCATGGCTCACGCCCACCGGCACAAAATTTGAGGTGGCTTTCGGCAACAAGAAGGTGACATCTGTTCTTTATGACATTGATGTCATAGGATATGAGAACGGTGTGAATAAGCTGCACCTGTTTGATTTGGAGACTGTGGATGAAAGTCTGGTAAAACAGGGCATTACCTTTGACAAGACGGCAGTGGACAAAAATCTGACGCTGTTCCTCTATCCGGATGACTCCGACGAGGCGGGCAATTTGCTGCGCATCTATCAGGAGTATTTCATGGTGTGCAACGGTGCCCAGCTTATTCTGAAGGAACTGAAGGACAAGGGGCGGGATTTACACAGGATGTACGACTATGCCACAATCCAGATTAACGATACCCATCCCACCATGGTGATTCCGGAGCTGATTCGCATCCTCACGGAACAGGAAGGCTTTTCCATGGATGAAGCCATTGATGTGGTGAGCAAGACCTGCGCTTATACCAACCATACCATTCTGGCGGAGGCGTTGGAAAAGTGGCCCATGAAATATATTGAGGAGGTTGTGCCTCAACTGGTGCCGATTATCAAGGAGCTGGATGCCCGCGTTGCCAAGAAGTACAAGGATGCCAAGGTACAGATTATCGACAAGGATAAAAAAGTGCATATGGCGCACATTGATATCCACTACGGCTACAGCGTCAACGGCGTGGCTGCCATTCATACAGAGATTTTGAAAAATACGGAGTTAAATCATTTTTATAAGATTTATCCGGAGAAATTCAACAACAAGACCAATGGAATCACCTTCCGAAGATGGCTGCTCTCCTGCAATCAGGAGCTTGCTGCATTCTTGACGGAGACCATCGGAGACGGATATAAGAAAAACGCGGATGAGCTGGAGAAACTTTTGGCGAAGGCTGACGACCAGACCGTTCTGGACGGAATCTACGCGATTAAGCAGACCAAGAAGGCTGAACTGGCGGAGTACGTGAAGGAGAAGGAAGGCGTTGCCATCGATGTCAATTCCATTTTTGACATTCAGATAAAGCGTCTCCATGAGTACAAGAGACAGCAGATGAACGCACTTTATATTATCCACAAGTATCTGGAGATTAAGGGTGGCAAGAAGCCCGCAACGCCCATTACTTTCCTGTTCGGTGCCAAGGCGGCGCCTGCTTACGTGATTGCTCAGGATATCATCCACCTTCTGTTGGTGCTGTCCGATATTGTGAACAATGACCCGGATGTGAGCCCTTACATGAAGGTCGTGATGGTGGAGAACTACAACGTAAGCTATGCGGAGAAACTGATTCCCGCCTGTGACATCTCCGAGCAGATTTCGCTGGCATCCAAGGAGGCTTCTGGCACCGGCAACATGAAGTTCATGTTAAACGGCGCAGTGACGCTGGGTACCAGTGATGGAGCCAATGTGGAGATTCACGAGCTGGTGGGAGACGACAATATCTATATCTTCGGAGAAAAGAGCGATGCAGTCATTGCGCATTATGCCAAGGCGGATTATGTATCCAAGGACTACTACGACAAGAGTCCGGCCATCAAAGAGGCAGTGGACTTCATCGTGGGCGAGCAGGCGATGAAGGTCGGCCGCAAGGAGAATCTGGAGCGCCTTTACAAGGAGCTTTTGAACAAGGACTGGTTTATGACGCTGCTGGATTTGGAGGACTATATTGCCACCAAGGACCGCGCCTTTGCAGATTACGAGGATAAGCAGAAGTGGAAAAAGATGATGCTGGTGAATATCGCCAAGGCGGGATTCTTCTCATCCGACCGCACCATTGCGGAATATAACCGAGATATCTGGAAACTTCGTTAGGAGACCGGTCATGAAAATATACGGTTTTCAAAAGACAACTTTATTGGATTATCCCGAACACGTCGCAGCCACCCTATTTACAGGTGGCTGCAATTTTCGTTGCCCCTTTTGTCAAAACGGCGGACTGGTGCGTGACTTTGCGGATAGTGCCTGTGTGCCGGAGGAGGAAGTGTTTGCCCATCTAAAAAAAAGACAGGGGATTCTGGACGGCGTGTGCATCACCGGGGGAGAGCCTACTCTCCAGCCGGATTTGGAGGACTTCCTGCGCAGGGTGCGGGATTTGGGGTATCAAATCAAGCTGGACAGCAATGGTTACCGCCCGGAGGTGCTGAGACGCCTGCTGGAGCAGGGGGTTCTGGATTATGTCGCCATGGACATCAAGGCATCCCGGGACAACTATGCCCGGGTGGCGGGGCTGCAGGAGAACTTCAATATAGAACGCATCGAGGAGAGCATTGCGCTTTTGCAAAACAGCGGCATCCCCTATGAATTTCGCACCACGGCGGTGAAAGGGCTGCACACGGTTGCGGAGTTTGCGGAAATAGGGCGTTGGCTTGCGGGCAGCAGGGCGTATTTTATCCAGAGCTACCGCGACGGCGCAGAGGTGCTGGACGGGGCAGGGCTGGAGAGCTTTTCGGATGCGGAGCTGATGGAAATGGCTCGGCTTGCGCGGAATTCTATCGACAGGGTGGAGCTGCGCGGCGTCGAGTAGTAAATATGCGG
>CAZUAP010000086.1:0-9026 GCA_964617975.1 uncultured Acetatifactor sp.
ATTTCACCTATAATATCTCCTGTGCATTTACGACAAGAGAACCATACACGAGGAGATATTTACATGAAATCTATTGGTATTTTGACAGACAGCCACAGCGGCATCAGCCGTGAAGAAGCGGAAAAACTGGGCATCAGGGTGCTGCCTATGCCTTTTTATATCGAAGAAGAGTGCTTTTATGAGGATGTGTCCATATCCAGAGCGGAATTTTACGACAAGCTCAGAAACGGTGTCAATGTGACCACTTCGCAGCCTTCGCCGGCGGAGGTAATGAATTTATGGGATGAGGCGTTGAAGGAATACGAGACCGTTTTGTATATTCCCATCAGCAGCGGTTTGTCGGGCTCCTGTGCTACTGCTATGGCGCTGGCGCAGGACGAGCCCTACGAGGACAGAGTGTTTGTGGTGGATAACGGCAGAGTGTCTACCCCTATGCACCGTTCCGTGCTGGATGCTTGGGAGATGGCGGAGGAGGGTTATACTGCCGCCGAAATCAAGCAGTCCTTAGAGGAGGCACGGGCGAGAATGGTTATCTATGTAGGCGTGGAGACTCTGGACAATTTAAAGCGCGGCGGACGTATCAGCGCGGCTACCGCTTCCCTCGGTACACTTTTGAATATTAAGCCGGTGCTCAGGTTTGATGTGGGTACGCTGGACACCTACAAGAAATGTCGCGGCTTTGGCAAGGCGAGACAGGCAATGCTGGAAGCCATGCACCATGATTTTGAGACGGTGTTTAAAGACGAGTATGACAGGGGAGAAGTTTATCTGGTGGCAGCCTCCAGCGCAGACGCGGAGACCACTGCGGCGTGGGTGGCAGAAATCGAAGATTCTTTCCCGGGTATGAAAGTGATGTGTGACCAGCTTTCACTGGGTGTGTCCTGCCATATCGGTGCAGGCGGTTTGGGCATTGGATGTTCTTGCAGACCGAAACGCCCTGCAAAATGAAATTTCTGAATCCTATTCAAAAAAGAAAAAATATATGTTACAATGGATATCACTACCGGAAGGGTTACTACAGGAATCAAGTATGTAGATAAGGGCGTGATAATTTGGTAAAACGTAAATTTATCAGTACAAGATTATTACAAAATGGAATGAGGATTGACCAGGCGATTCTCGACAAGACCGGACGTGCCCTGATTGAAAAGGGAGCGTATCTGGACGACTTTCAGATAGAGTATCTGATGTCCAAGGGAATCGGGGGTATTTACGTCCGGGAGGGCGAGCCGGATGACGATGAGCTGGAGCTGCAGATTCCCCAGTATACCAGAGAGGTTATCGAGAAGACGAGGGTGGAGGACCGCGCCAAGGTTAAGATAAGCGAGAGCGTGAAAAAACGCGTGGGCGAGGGAATCCAGTATCTCTACAGCAACACGAATTCGGAGAATTTTGCGGAGACGTCGGAAAATGTCAGTGATGAGCTGATGAAAGCCATTTTTGACAACGATGCAGTTGCTATCGACATCGGTAATTTAAAGGTCAGCGACGAGTATACCTTCAAGCACAGTGTGGATGTGGCGACCATGGCTATGATTATCGGCAAAAAGTATGGTCTCAACAAGGAGGAGATACGGGAAATCGGGCTGTCCGGGCTTTTGCATGATGTGGGCAAGTCCAAGATACCGCTGGAGGTGCTGAACAAGCCGGCGAGACTTACCGATGAAGAATTTGCACTTATGAAACAGCATTCTCTGTTTGGATTCCAGATTCTGAAGGACCGACACCAGTTCTCGGACGGAGTGATGATGGGTGTGCTCCAGCACCATGAGAAGCTAAACGGCAAGGGGTATCCCATGGGTGTGACGGAGGAGAGGATTCATAAATACGCCAAGATTATATCCGTTGCGGACGTGTATGATGCGCTGGTGACGGAGAGACCATATAAGCGCGGTTTTCCCAAGAGTGATGCGGTGGAGATGATTATGGCGATGACCGGGGAGCTGGATATTGAGGCAATGCAGAGCTTTCTGGAGACAATCATCCTGTACCCTGTGGACAGCGTAGTGCTCTTATCTAACGGGGAGAAGGCGAAGGTTGTGGAAAACAACAAGGAAAACGCCATGCGACCGAAAGTTGTGGGGATTAAGTCAGGAAAAATATATGATTTGTTGGGCGATGTAAATTGTGCAAATATTATCATTACCCAGTGAGATATACAATTTGGAGGAACTCGTGTGATGAGCCATAAAAAAGGTATCCTATACGGCGTGGGAGTAGGGCCGGGAGACCCGGAGCTCCTCACGATAAAAGCGGTGCGGGTCATCAGGGAAAGTGATGTGATTGGCATTCCGGCCAGAGCAGCAGATACCTGTACCTCTTATCAGATTGCCATGCAGGCGGTTCCGGAGATGGCACAAAAAAGAGTAGTTGCGCTGCCGGTTCCCATGACAACGGACAAGGCGCGGCTGTCTGAAAGCTATGACGCTGGAGCGGAAACCATCATAGAGTTTCTGGAACAGGGCTTGAACATGGCACTTCTGAATCTGGGAGACCCTTCCGTCTATGGCAGTTATTTAAAATTTCATGAAAGGGTCAGGGCAAGAGGGTATCAGGCGCAAATCATCAGTGGGGTGCCTTCTTTTTGCGCGGCGGCGGCAGCCCTGGAGATTCCTCTTGGTCAGGAGCGGGAAACCATTCATATCCTGCCGGGCTTTTATCGGGGAGACGAGGTGGAATCCTATGAGGGGACCAGAGTGCTCATGAAGTCCGGCGGCAGGCTGGAGGAAGTGAAAGCAAAGCTGACAGAGCTTGAAAACAAAGGCGCGATTCAGGCATATGCGGTTTCCAACTGCGGAATGGAGCAGGAGAGCATCTATAGAGAGATTTCAAAGCTGGATGAAAATGCCGGATATTTCACCACGATTATCGTGAAGGAATTATCTGGAATGAATTAGCATAAATTAGGAAGTTGCGAAGAAGGAGAGACAAAATGGCAGACAACAAAAAGATGGTAGAGGCAATTACGTCCATGGAGCAGGATTTTGCCCAGTGGTACACGGATGTAGTGAAAAAGGCGGAGCTGGTGGATTACACTTCCGTGAAGGGTTGTATGGTAATCAAGCCTGCGGGTTATGCAATCTGGGAGCTGATTCAGAAACAGCTGGACGAGAGATTCAAAGAGACGGGGGTGGAGAATGTCTACCTGCCCATGTTCATTCCTGAGTCCCTGCTGCAGAAGGAGAAGGACCATGTGGAGGGCTTTGCACCGGAGGTTGCATGGGTGACTCACGGAGGCTTGCAGCCGCTGCAGGAGAGGCTTTGTGTGCGGCCTACTTCCGAGACCCTGTTCTGTGATTTCTATAAAAATGATGTGCATTCCTACAGGGATTTGCCCAAGGTATATAACCAGTGGTGTTCTGTGGTGCGCTGGGAGAAAGAGACCAGACCGTTCCTGCGCTCCAGAGAATTTTTGTGGCAGGAGGGACATACTGCTCATGCCACTGCACAGGAGGCTGAGGAGAGGACGCTGCAGATGTTGAATCTGTACGCTAAATTCTGTGAGGAAGTGCTGGCAATCCCCGTAATCAAGGGTCAAAAGACCGAGAAGGAGAAGTTTGCGGGCGCGCTGGCTACCTATACCATCGAGGCGCTGATGCACGACGGCAAGGCATTGCAGTCCGGCACCAGCCATAACTTTGGCGACGGCTTTGCCAAAGCCTTTGAGATTCAGTATGCGGATAAGGACAATACCTTAAAATATGTGCACCAGACCTCCTGGGGCATGACGACGCGTCTGATCGGTGCCATCATCATGGTACACGGAGACAATGAAGGGCTGGTGCTGCCGCCGAAGGTGGCGCCTGTGCAGATTTGCATTGTGCCCATCCAGCAGAAGAAGGAAGGCGTGCTGGACACCGCTTACAGCCTGCGTGACCGCCTGAAAGACAGTTTCCGCGTGAAGGTGGACGACACCGACAAGACGCCCGGCTATAAGTTTGCGGAGGCGGAGATGCGCGGTTATCCCATCCGTGTGGAAGTTGGCCCCAAGGACATCGAGGCCGGAAAGTGCGTTATCTGCCGCCGCGATACCAGAGAAAAAATTGAGGTGTCGCTGGACGAGCTGGAGACGAAGGCAGCAGAGATTTTGGAGACCATACAGAGAGATATGCTGGAGCGCGCCAGAGCACACCGCGATGCGCATACCTATGTCGCCCGCAATATGGAGGAGTTCCGCAAGATTTTCAACGAGAAGTCCGGATTTGTCAAAGCCATGTGGTGCGGCTGTCAGGAGTGCGAGGACAAGATTAAGGAAGAACTTTCCGTGACCAGCCGTTGTATGCCCTTTGAGCAGGAGGAGCTTGCACAGGAATGTGTCTGCTGCGGAAAACCTGCCAAGAAGATGGTATACTGGGGCAGAGCCTACTAAATTTATTATAGAGAGGCGTAGATAGATGATACACGAGATTTATCCGATTCAGGTGGAGGGTTCTCTGCCGGATGCCCGGCTGATTACCTATATACAAGATTATTCTGACAGCATGGCGATTGATACCCGGCCGCTGGTGCTTATCTGCCCGGGAGGCGGTTATGCCTATACCTCGGACAGGGAGGCGGAGGCGATTGCGCTGCAGTTTCTGGCGATGGGCTGTCATGCGGCGGTGCTGCGGTATTCCTGTGCTCCGGCGCAGTATCCCACGGCGCTTTTGGAGCTGGGGACAGCCATGACATTACTGCGGAAAAATGCGGAAAAATGGCATATTGATGCGGACAAAATCGTCGTGCAGGGCTGTTCTGCGGGCGGTCATCTGGCGGCTTGTCTGGGAATGTTCTGGGATGAGGATTTTCTGGCAGAGCAGCTGGGGCTCGGTGCCGCGCAGCATTCTCTCTTGCAGCCCAATGGCATGATTTTATGTTATCCGGTTATCACCTCCGGGGAGTATGCCCATCGCGGCTCCTTCCAAAATCTTCTGGGAGAGCGGGAGGCGGAGCTGGGAGCAAAGCTGTCTCTGGAGAATCAAGTCAGTGAAAAGACTCCGAAAGCCTTTATCTGGGGTACTTTTGAGGATGGTTCCGTGCCCATGGAAAATTCCCTCCTGCTGGTGGGTGCCATGCGCAGGGCAGGTATACCGGTGGAGTATCATCTTTATCCCAAGGGTTCCCACGGGCTTGCGCTGGCAACGCATTTGACGGAGTCCTCCGATGGACGCCATGTGCAGGCGGAATGCGCAAGTTGGATTGGGCTTGCGAAAACCTGGCTGGATTATTTGTTTGACTAAAGGTGTGACCGAAAACGGTTTGTGAAATATGTTCTGGACTGTTATGGAGAAGATATCATGGAGAGAATCATCGAAATTCCTAAATTTTACGGTTCTTTAGCAGGTATGTTAAAAAAATATGACAGGTATGCCAGAAAGGATGCTTTCACGGGAAGTACGGTGGAGGAATTTGAGAGCTGGAAGGTCAAATCCCGCAGGACGCTGTGGGAGTTATTGGGGCTGCAGCATATGGAGAGCTGTCCGCTGGAGCCGGTGACGGAGGAGCGCATCACGCTGGACAATGGCATTGTCCGGGAGAAGGTTGTGATTCAGGTGGAGCCGGACACGTGGATGCCTATGTATATCCTGATTCCGCCGCGGCAGCCGGACGCAAGGCAGCAGTGCTTTCTGGCGTTGCCGGGTCATCAGGGCGCGGGTAAATATTCCGTGGCAGGGTGCTATGACATCCCTGCTGTGATGGAGAAGATTGAATATTATAATTATGACTATGGGATGCAGCTTGCGAAACGGGGCTATGTGGCGCTTTGTCCGGACTGCCGTGGATTCGGCGAGCGTCGGGACGAGAAGATGCAGACCCCCGGGGATGAGAAGGCTTTTCTCACCAGCAGTTGTTTCCATCTGGCACATATGGCGGAGCCCATGGGTGAGACGGTTATCGGTATGTGTACATGGGATGCTATGCGGCTGATTGATTACGTTTATGAGAGAGGCGAGTGGGACACGGATACGCTGGGGGCTGTGGGTTTTTCCGGCGGCGGGATGCAGGTGCTTTGGCTCTCAGCGTTGGATGAGCGCGTGAGACAGTGCATCATCAGCGGATATCTCTATGGCTACAGGGATTCTTTGATGATTCTCAACAACAACTGTAGCTGCAATTATGTGCCGCATTTGTGGGAGCATTTTGACATGGGAGATATCGCCTCCCTTATCGCGCCCAGACCGGTGGCTGTGCAGTCCTGCAGGGACGACCATCTGAGCGGACCCAGAGGTCTTGAGAATGTATATGAGCAGATGGAGACCGTGCGCACCGCATACAGGCTGTACGGCGATAATCCCTATCCCATTCACGATATCCGGGAGGGGAGGCATTGCTGGCATGAGGAAGTGTTGGACTGCGCGCTGCCGATTTTGCGTGAGGGTATGAGAGACAGCTGAGGATAATAGAAATCAGGGGGTAGCGTATGAAGTACATTGTTTTAGATTTGGAATGGAATCAGAGCAATACCGGTAAGGAACCGGAGGTGGCGAAACTCCCCTTTGAAATCGTTGAGATTGGTGCCATACAGGTAAATGAAAAAGGTATGATGACCGCTGAGTACAGTCAGCTTGTGAAACCGCAGGTGTATCATGAGATGCACCACATCACCAGCAGACTGATTCATCTGCAGATGCAGGAGCTGCAGCGGGGCAAACCTTTTGTGGAGGTTATGCAGGAGTTCTTGGACTGGTGCGGTGAGGAGGAGTATCTTTTCTGTACTTGGGGCACGGGAGATTTGACGGAGCTCCAGCGCAACATGGATTTTTTCAATATGACACCCCTGTCAGATAAACCGATTCGTTACCTTGACGTTCAGAAACTGTTCAGCATTGCCTACGAGGACCGAAAGACCCGCAGAGCTTTGGAGTATGCGGTGGACTATCTGGGGGTGGAGAAGGATATCCCCTTCCACAGGGCGTTCAGTGATGCTTATTACACGGCGAAGGTTTTTATCGGGATGGTGACGGCGAATCCGGAGATTGTGCGCAATGTGTCTTATGATGTCTATCATGTGCCGCAAAAGAGGGAGGACGAGGTGAAGGCGCAGTTTGACACCTACGCCAAGTATGTCTCCAGAGCATTTTCAGACAAAAATGCCGCCTTTGCCGACAGGGAAGTTAGCTCCAGCAAATGTTATCTCTGTCATCGCAATCTGCGCAAGAAAATCCGCTGGTTTACTCCCAACGGAAGGCATTACTATTGTCTGGCATACTGCGAAAAGCACGGTTATCTCAAGGGAAAAATCCGAATGCGCAAGACGGAGGACGGGAAGGTTTATGTGGTCAAAACCACAAAACTGATTACAGAGGAGGCAGCAGACGAGCTGCGCAGGCGCAAGGAGCGGGCACAGGAGCGTGCGCAGGAGCTGCGGCACCACAATAAAATGCAATAAAAATGCATTGCATTTTATCAAAACACAATAAATATTATCAAAATTCAAAATCAGGTTTAAGAGCGGCGCCGGGATTTGCGCTGGCGTCTCTTTGCCTGTTTGATGGCGTCACGGCGTCTTGCCAGTTGGGCACTGTTGTTGCTCTGGTTGTAGCTGTGGCGTTTTTTGCGTTCTTTTTTCCAGTTCCGGCGGTTGTTGGGATGCCTGAGCGCATAATTCCGATAACCGCGAAAGAGAAAGACGGAGAGCACCACAACCGCAGCGATGCCCACACCCCACAACAGCACTTTCAGCACATTGATAAAGATAACGGAGGGGATGGCAGACTGCTTTTTGCTTTCGGTCTCGTCCTCCACAGGGTCGAAGGTATAGGAGTTCTTTTCGTTGATTGCCAAATCCACAGAGGCGGAGCCGATGGGGACGCCGTGGTAGCTGTAGTTGATTACGGCTGCCTGATTGTCGCTTTCTGTGGAGTAGGAAATCTCGGAATCGGTATCTTCAAAATCCGCAGTCTTGGGGAGGATGATGCAGTCGTCCTGATTCAGGGACAAAATCGGTTTGGAATTGCCGAAGATGTCGTTGTCGCTGTAAAATCCTGCACTTTCAATGCTGTATTTGGTCTCGGTCTGTGAGATATTTACCTTTTCGAAGTTGCTGAAACCGTAGTTAAAAAGGGAGATGGTGTCCTCATAGTGGTAGGGGGATTCATCCTTCAGAACCACGCAAATCAGTTTCATGCCGTCCTTTTCCGCGCATGAGACCAGACAGCTCCTCGCGGCATCGGTGTAACCGGTCTTGCATCCGACCAGATAGCTGTAGGCATATGTTTTGCCCGGGAGCAGCTCCATCTGGTTGGCGTCCACCAAATCCCCGGTGGCTTTCGGAATGTACAGCGTGGGAGTCAGCGTAATCTGGCAGAGCATCTCGTTGGAGAAGAAAGCTCGTCCAATCATGGCAAGGTCGTAGGCACTGGTATAGTGATTTTCGTCCGGCAGTCCGTTGGGGTTCACGAAGTTGGAGTCCACGCAGCCCAGTTCCTTGGCGCGTTGGTTCATCATTTCCGCAAAGCCGTCCCACGTCCCCCCGATATGCTCTGCCACGGCGTAAGATACCTCGTTGGCAGACCGAATCAGGATTGCCTGTAAACACTGCTCCATGGTGAGCGTGTCCCCCACGTTCATGGCAATGTGGTTGCTCCCTGTCGGAATGCCAAACACCGCATCGTGGGAAAAGGTGACGGTCTCGTCCAGAGAACATTCCTCCGCAGCAATCAGCGTGGTGAGAATTTTGGTGGTGCTGGCGGGATACTCCTGTGCATGGATGTTTTTCTCATAGAGAATCGTGCCGGTCTCAAGCTCCATCAAAATGGCGGATTCCGCGCTCACCACGGGACCGGTGGGCCAGTTGGCAATCTCGTTGGATTCGATGGGAATCTCCTGATTGGCGGCGATATTTTGTTCCTTTACAGTGGCGGCTGCCACTGTGGTGGAAAAGGAAACCATGGACAGACAGACCGCGCAGGCTGCAGCCAGAGACTTAAGTTGTAATCGTAAAATGGATTTTTTACCCATAAAATCATCCTGTCTTTTTAAGTGTCTTTTTCATCATACAACATAAGTTGTCGATTGACAAGTTTCCTAAGATAAAGTAATCTGAA
>CAZUAP010000087.1:0-9001 GCA_964617975.1 uncultured Acetatifactor sp.
CTTGCAAATCTCCGCCATCACAATTTTCATAAGGCTGACTGGATAGAGAGTCGCCTTGTAGAGCCGAAGGAGGATGGCAGAATGCGTTTGCCGGATGATTTTGAAGATAATAATACCGGTCTGACACCTACGGTGATTTCGGCTATTGTGGCGGTGACGCTTTTTGTGGGAGCGATTCTGGTGGTGGTGCTGATGATGAACACACAGAGCCCCAAGAGGACAAAGTCTACCGCTGCCCAGACGCAGGAGTCCACAGTGGCTCAGAGCCAGAGCGCAGATTACCCGGATACGAATTCTCTGGTGTCCGGAAGCACGCTGACCCCGGAGGATTTGGACTTTTGGGATAAGTATCCCGTGCAGACGGAAGAAACGACGGCACCCTCCGAGGAGAGCAAACCTGCGGAGCCGGAGAGCACAGCGGAGAATGACCCTTCCAGCGACGGAAAGCACACGCTGGTGAATACCCGGGACGGCAAGGAGGAATGGGTGTTAATCAGTCCGTATCTGCCGAAACATGATTATGATTTCACAAAGCTGGTGTGTCAATCGGAGCTCATGAAATACTATGAGGATGGAAGACAGGTTTCTTTTGTTGGGGCGGATATTTCCAAATATGATGACTATGTGGATTTTGTGAAACTGAAAAAAGCGGGTGTGCAGTTTGTGATGCTGCGCGTGGGTGCCCGGGGCTATGGAAGCGGGCAGCTTGTGCTGGACGATTATTTCACGGATAATATCAAGAGAGCTACCGATGCCGGACTGCAGGTCGGAGTTTATTTCTCCTCCCAGGCGATTACAACTGAGGAAGCGACGGAGGAGGCTGAAATGGTGCTGGAGAATATCGGTGACTACCAGATTTCTTATCCGGTGGCTTTTGACATGGGATTTGTGGAGAATGATACCGCCCGCATTGAGAGCCTGAGCAAGGCAGAGAAGACGGAGATTGCCAAGACGTTTCTGGATGCCATCGCAGAAAAGGGTTATAAGACCATGATTTATGGGGACAAGGAGTGGCTGATTAAGGAAATTGATATGTCGAAACTCACGGCATATGATGTGTGGCTGTCGCAGATTCAGGATGTGCCGGATTATCCCTACCGTTTTTCCATATGGCAGTATACGAAGTCGGCTACCGTGGACGGCATAGCAGGGTATGCCAGCCTGAATATCAGTTTTATTGATTATTCTGAGAAGTAGCAGGGCGGTAATTTAATATTTTGGGAGAGATTTCAAGGCTGGTGTAGATGTTGGCATACTGGCTCGGGGAAACGCCCTCGATGTAGTTGGGGGTAAAATTTTTGCGCACACCGTTTTTGCGCAATATGTCGATTGCCTTGTTGTAGGCGATGGCGGCCTCCTCCTGGGAGGAGTATCTGCCGACAAGATAATCACCATGGATATGAATGCGGACAGTATATAAGTACTGTCCGTTTTTGCGTGTTGCGCGGACACCGTGATAGATGTTCATAATCTCCAGATTCTCGCGGCGGTAATCGCTGGAGTCGCCGTTTATAAAACGAAAATCCCGACCCTCAACGGCATAATTTTTGATGCCGTAACGGGAGGCGATGTTGACCTGCATACCGTAATCCGACACAAAGTAGTGATTTCCGCGGCACATTATTTTGTGGGAGGAATAATAAAACAGGTCATCCATATCGAACTTCAGACTAAAGCCCGGGGAGAGGTAATAATAAAACAACCTTTGACCTATATAGATTGGCGTGCCGAAATAAATGGCATTGTCCCTGAAATTGATGAGACAGACCCATTTGTCAAAGGAGAGAGGAGAGCCTTCGTGGTAGCCAATCAGAGAAATCCGGCTGTCATTCAGCAGGCGCAGCCCCTCCAGATAGGCTTGGCTGGCTGCCTCCGGGGTGTCAAAACTTCCGAGGCTTATATGCTTCCTGCGATAGGTCAGGGACGCACGAAAATAAGGTGTCCCATCCTTCCTGTGTGCAGGATAGACGCCCTCCGGGTGGTGATTCAGTTGTTCTTTTTCAGTTTCTGAATTCGTTTTCATGTCTACAGTATAACATTATTCATAAAAAGATGGCAAGCAGCATACATATGTTTATCATGGGGGGAAAGTGAGTAAACTCA
Organism: uncultured Acetatifactor sp.; assembly: GCA_964617975.1. Classification (GTDB taxonomy): domain Bacteria; phylum Bacillota; class Clostridia; order Lachnospirales; family Lachnospiraceae; genus Acetatifactor. The sequence goes on from CAZUAP010000087.1 coordinate 2,104, forward strand.
CTGTGAGTGAACTCACTGTGAGTAAACTCGCCGTGAGTTTACTCACTTCGCGATTTTGTGCGCAAAGAGATGCGCAGAAATGGGGAAAAAGTATGTATAAGAAGGCGATGAGCGGGCTGCTTGTTGTAAACCTTATTTTTATGTTTGGAAGTATCTGCGTAAGGGGGATTTCTCAGACGAGACAGGCTAGTGTGCCTGCCTGTGAGCTGAAACTGGACGAGCGTGTGCTGGCTAAGCGTGAGGAAAGTACCATAGGGATTGTGGATACGGCGGTTTCGGGGCAGAGGATTGTGGATGTCCGGAGGGTAGAGAAAAGTACAGATTATCTGCTGAGCGATGAGGATTTGGATATGCTGATGCGGATTGTGGAAGCGGAGGCAGGCAATCAGGATGAGGACGGCAAGCTTTTGGTGGCAAATGTGGTGCTGAACCGGGTTGCCAGCGAAAAATTTCCGGACAATGTGACGGAGGTGGTGCTGCAGGAGGACAACGGCGTAAGCCAGTTTTCCCCGGTATCCAACGGCAGCATATGGAGTGTGAAAATCAGCCAGGAGACGGGGGAGGCTGTGGAACGCGCTCTGGAGGGGGAGGATATCTCGGAGGGAGCGCTTTATTTTGTGGCAAGGAAATATGCCGACAGTGAAAAAATAAAGTGGTTTGACAGGAATCTGACTTTTTTGTTTGAACACGGCGGGCATGAATTTTTCCGCTGAGGGGGATGTTGCACCACAGAAAAAAGTATGATATACTATCTTGGTCAAAATATTGGATTTATACGCGCATATAAGCGTGAGGACATACATGGAGGAAAAGAGGATGGAAGTATTCTACAACAGTACAAGAAGTAAAGGGACTCCTGTGACGGCATCACAGGCAATTCTGAAAGGACTTTCCGATGACGGCGGTCTGTTTGTCCCGGACCATATCCCTGCTTTGGACAAGAGTCTGGGCGAGTTAGCGGGAATGGATTATAAGCAGGTGGCGTATGAGGTGATGAAACTCTATCTCACGGATTTTACGGAGGAGGAGCTTAAGAGCTGTATTGAGAAGGCTTATGACGAGAAGTTTGACACAGAGGTGATTGCACCGCTTGCGGAGGCGCAGGGAGCCTATTATCTGGAGCTCTTTCATGGCTCTACCATCGCTTTTAAGGATATGGCATTGTCTATCCTGCCTCATTTGATGATTACTTCTGCGAGGAAGAATCATATTAAGAATGAAATCGTCATTTTGACAGCGACATCCGGCGATACCGGTAAGGCTGCATTGGCTGGATTTGCCGGTGTGGAAGGTACCAGAATTATCGTATTTTACCCCAAGAACGGTGTGAGCCCCATTCAGGAGAAACAGATGGTGACCCAGAAGGGAGCCAATACGCTTGTGGTGGGAATCCATGGTAATTTTGATGATGCCCAGACCGGAGTGAAGAAGATTTTTTCCGACAAGGCTCTCGCAAAGGAGATGGATGAGAAAGGGTTCCAGTTTTCCTCTGCCAACTCCATCAACATCGGACGGCTGGTGCCGCAGATTTGCTATTATGTTTATGCTTATGCAAAGCTCTTACAGGAAGGAAAACTTGCTGAGGGAGAGCTGATGAATGTGGTGGTTCCAACCGGAAATTTCGGCAATATATTGGCAGCATTTTATGCCAAGAATATGGGACTGCCCATCGGAAAGCTGATTTGTGCTTCCAATGACAACAAGGTGCTTTATGATTTCTTCCGCACGGGAACCTATGACAGGAACAGAGAATTTGTGCTGACGTCCTCACCTTCTATGGACATCCTTATTTCCAGCAATCTGGAGAGACTGATTTACCGCATCGCCGGCAACGACGCGGACAAGAACAGAGAACTCATGGCAGCTTTGAGCGGTCAGGGAAAATACGAAATCAGCGGAGATATGAGAGAGCAGCTTGCTGACTTTTATGGCAATTATGCCAGCGAGAGTGAGACGGCGGCAGAGATTAAAAGACTGTATGAGAGCTGCGGCTATGTGATAGATACTCATACTGCGGTTGCATCTGCGGTATATCAGAAATATGTGAAGGAAACGGGAGACCACACCAAAACCGTGATTGCCTCCACGGCGAGTCCCTTTAAGTTCACCAGGAGCGTCATGAATGCCATCGATGCAAAATATGACGCCATGGGAGATTTTGAACTGGTGGATGAGCTTTCGGGAATCGCGAATGTGAAGGTGCCGAAAGCTATTGAGGAGATTCGTACTGCGCCTGTGCTGCACGACAAACAGTGTGATGTGGACAAGATGCAGGATACGGTCAAGGAGTTTTTGGGGATTTAAGTAGTGAAATGGGGGTACTTATGACCAATCAGGAAATGCTGGCGCGTGTGGATCACACGCAGTTGAAGGCTTTTGCCACATGGGAGGACATCGTCAAACTTTGTGACGAAGCAGTGGAAAACGGCACGGCAAGTGTGTGTGTGCCGCCGTGTTATGTGCGAAGAATTCATGACGTCTATGGGGAAAAACTGAATATATGCACCGTGGTAGGTTTCCCTTTGGGCTACAGTGTGACGGCTGCCAAGGTTGCGGAGGTGGAGCAGGCTCTCGCGGAGGGCTGCAATGAAATAGATATGGTGCTCAATATCAGCGATGTGAAAAATGGCTCCTACGACAAGGTGGAGGAGGAAATCCGCACTTTGAAGAAGGCGTGCGGCAGTCATATCCTGAAGGTGATTGTGGAGACCTGCTATCTGACGAAGAATGAGAAAATAGCGGTGTGCAAGGTGGTGACAAATGCGGGAGCTGATTACATTAAGACCTCCACAGGGTTTGGAACCGGAGGCGCGACTAAGGAGGATGTGGAGCTTTTTAAGAAGAATATTGGTCCGGGCGTGAAAATTAAGGCTGCCGGCGGCGTGTCCACGGTGGAGGATTTGGAGATGTTTATCAAGCTGGGTTGCGACAGAATCGGCACCTCCAAAGCGGTAGGCCTGCTGAAAGGCGGGACAACAGAGAGGTATTAAGTACGAAATGAAAAAGATGTGGGAGTTCTTTGAAAACATGAATGAGGTTGTGTATGTCTCCGATGTAGACAGCTATGAGGTGATTTATATGAACCGCGCAGCGAGGGAGATGTATGGGATTCAATCTACCGAAGAACTCAAAGGGAAGAAATGTTATGAACTGCTGCAGGGCAGTTTTAGTCCCTGCGCAATCTGTACCAACAAAAAACTGAAATCCGGTTCTTTTGAGGAGTGGGATTATTTTAATCCGGTGCTGGACAAGAATTTCATGCTGAAAGATACACTGATTGAGGAAGATGGCAGACGCTGCAGAGTAGAGATAGCCATCGAGGTGAGTACGCAGGCACAACAGAGGGAAACCATCAAGGATTATGTGCATCATGAAACTATGATCAATGAGGGACTTCGGCTTTCCCTGTCAGCGATTGATCCGGATGAGTCCATCGCAATCCTGCTTGAATATTTCGGCAGGGCGCTGCAATGTGACCGCGTTTATATCTTTGAGGAAAATCAAGAGACTTACGACAATACCTATGAGTGGTGCGCCAAGGGAGTGGTTCCGCAGAAGGACAATCTGCAGAATCTTTCTTATGATGTGGTCAAACTCTGGCTTGAGCGGTTTGAGGACGAAAAAAATGTCATTATCAAGGAGCTGGAGGACATCAGAGAATCTGACCCTGCCATGTATGACTGCCTGAAACCGCAGGATATCCATTCTCTGGTGACAAGTCCTCTGGTGTACAATAATAAGATTATCGGTTTCTATGGGGTGGATAATCCTCCCAGGGAACTTTTGGACAATATCTCCATGTTGTTCATGATTACAGGACATTTCATTGTATCGATGCTCAAGCGACGCGACCTGTATAGGAGATTGGAAAATCTGAGCTTTTACGACCAGCTGACGGGGTTTGGCAATCGACATCTGATGAACGATTATTTTGAGGATATACAGAAGGATAAGAGTATCGGTGTTGTATATTGTGACGTGATGGGCTTAAAGCGGGAGAACGATACCCACGGACATCAGGCAGGAGACAGTCTGCTTCTGAGAGCCTGCGGCTGCCTGACGAGGGTGTTTCCGGAATATACAAGGTTCCGCGTCGGCGGGGATGAGTTCCTTGTCTTGTGTGCCGGAATCACAGAGGAGACATTGCGGGAGAGGCAGGAGCTGCTGAAAAAAGAAATGAAGGAGGATTCTGCGCTGATGGCGGTGGGCTGCGTGTGGCGTCCGGACAGTGAGGGCGATGCCGACCAGCTCCTCATGGAGGCGGATGAGCGTATGTATGAGGACAAGAGGGAATACTACAAGAGACTGTGGAAAGGGACAGATGATTAGCGACAGACTGTCGGCTCTGCGGGGCAAAATGCAGCAGTGCGGCATGGATTTTTATTTGATGCCTACAGCAGATTTCCACAGCTCGGAATATGTGAATGATTATTTTAAGGTGCGGGAATATTTCAGTGGGTTTACAGGCTCCAACGGGACGCTTTTGGTGTGGCAGGATGGAGCCGGACTTTGGACGGACGGACGATATTTCATCCAGGCAGAGCGGGAATTGGCAGGCACAGGGGTGGAGCTTTTCCGTATGATGGAGGAGGGAGTTCCGAGTATTGAGGATTTTTTGGCAGAACATATGCGGGATGCTCAGACGCTGGGATTTGACGGCAGAGTGGTCACTGCCCGGGAAGGCATGAGATACGAGAAGAAGTTCGCTGACTGTGGAAAGCAGATTTCGATTCTATACAACCGGGATTTGGCGGAGGAAATCTGGGCGGACAGACCGGCGTTTCCGGCGGGTGCGGTCAATGTGATTGAGGAGTGTCTGGCAGGATGTTCTGTGGAAGATAAGCTCAGGGCGGTGAGAGAAAAATTACTACAGCAGGGAGCGCAGAGTCTGCTGCTCACCAAGCTGGATGATTTGATGTGGCTGTTTAATATACGGGGATGCGATGTGGAGTGCAATCCCGTAGCGATGTCCTACGGCTATATCACACAGGAAACCGCCGTCCTTTTTTTGCAGAAGAAGGTAATCGGAGAAGACTTGCAAAAATATTTTGCGGAGCATCATATCTTTGTGGAGAACTATGAGAATATCGAAAGCTATTTGAAGGGACTTTCGGAGGGACAGAGGATTCTTGTGGATATGCGCTATTGCAGCTATGCGTTTTATCAGATTCTTGCCGAGAGACATACTCTCATAGAAACACAGAATCCCACGGAGCTGTTGAAGGCGGTCAAAAATCCCACGGAGCTTGCCAATATGCGTGAGATTTATCTGAAGGACAGCGCGGCGCTGACGAAGTTTATCTACTGGCTTAAGACGGCTTTTGCCGGGGGCGGCGAAACCATCACGGAGGTCGATGCCGCCGACAAGTTGGAGCAGTATAGGAGGGAAATCCCGGAGTTTTTGGATTTATCCTTTCCTACCATCGCTGCCTATGGAGCAAATGCGGCAATGATGCACTATGAGGCAACGCCGGAACATTGCGCGGTGCTGAAACCGGAAGGGTTATTTCTGGTGGACTCCGGTGGACAGTATCTCGGCGGCACGACGGATGTGACCCGGACGATTGCCTTGGGAGCAGTCTCTGAGGAACAAAAGCTGCATTATACCATGGTGCTCAGCGCCATGCTGCAGTTGACCAGGGCAAGGTGGCTCTACGGCTGCACCGGCCGCAATCTTGATATTCTGGCAAGGCAGCCTATCTGGGATATGGGGCTTGACTATAAATGCGGCACGGGACATGGTGTGGGGTATATTTTGAACGTGCATGAGGGACCGCAGAATATGCGCTGGCGTTTTGCACAGGGACAGGCGGAACCGGTTTTGGAGGAAGGCATGGATATCACCAATGAACCGGGTATCTACATCGAGGGGAGCCATGGAATCCGCATTGAGAACGTGATGGTGGTGCGTAAAGGTGTCAAAAACGAATACGGACAGTTCATGCATTTTGAGACATTGACATGGGTTCCCATAGATATGAATGCAGTCAATACGGACGCTTTAACTGCGGAGAATCTTGCGGCACTCAGACAATACCAGAATGAAGTGTACGAAAGGATTTCTCCCTATATGGATGAGGAGGAGCGAGCGTGGCTGTGGAAGGAGACACATCGTTTATAAATGTAAAATCATTATGAATTCCACAGGAAATTCATTCCCGTTTATTGACTTTTTTTTCAGTCTTTGAGATAATACAAACGATGTGTTCATTAAGAATGTATCGTTACAAATTTTTAAAGAAAGAGGTTGAGGTAAGATGGCAGAGATTAATTTGAGCAAGTATGGTATCAGCGATACCACAGAAGTTGTTTACAATCCTTCTTACGAGGTTTTGTTTGAGGAAGAAACCAAGCCTGAACTGGAAGGCTATGAGAAGGGACAGGTGACTGAGCTTGGAGCAGTCAATGTTATGACAGGCATCTATACAGGACGCTCTCCTAAAGATAAGTACATTGTTGTAGATGAGAATTCCAAGGATACTGTATGGTGGACTACCGAAGGGTATAAGAATGACAACCATCCTATGACTGAGGAAGCATGGGCTGCAGTGAAGGAAATCGCTAAGAAGGAGCTGTCCGGCAAGAGATTGTTCGTGGTAGATGCTTTCTGCGGTGCCAACAAGGATACCCGTATGGCAGTTCGTTTCATCGTTGAGGTTGCATGGCAGGCTCATTTCATCAAGAATATGTTCATTCAGCCCACTGAGGAGGATCTGAAGAACTTTGAGCCTGATTTCGTTGTATATAACGCTTCCAAGGCAAAGGTAGAGAACTACAAGGAGCTGGGACTGAATTCCGAGACCTGCGTAGCTTTCAATATCACCAGCCGCGAGCAGGTTATCATCAACACCTGGTACGGCGGAGAGATGAAGAAGGGTATGTTCTCCATGATGAACTA
>CAZUAP010000088.1:0-8622 GCA_964617975.1 uncultured Acetatifactor sp.
CTCCCCCACCCCCTCCATGGAAGTGAGAATATTCTTTAACTTCTCCTCCTGCAATTCCGCATAATCTTCATATGCCCCGCCCATCCCGCCGGACTCCGTCCCTGTCAGCTCCGTGTCGTCCTCAGCCTCCTGTATATCCAATGCATCAGCTCCGCTCTCACGGGTCGGCAGCGCCACGATGAACAGCAAAATCCCAGCCAGCACCATCACAATCAGATTATCCCTGCGGAACCATTTTTTCATCATCTGCCTCAGATTCTCCTGTGTTGGATTCTCCTGCATCTGCTTCCCCTCCCTCCTGAATCAAAACCTGTATTTTTTCTACCGGTGCAATCTGCACCTCTTCTCCGTTTTCCTCCGAGTATGCGTCCGAATTCTCCAAATTTGCCACCCGACTCCTCACTTCCTCCAGAGTCAGCTGCCCCAGCACCTCCTCCCCCTGTTCAAAAGCAACTCCGCTCATGCTTTCATTCATCTGTTCTTCAAATTGCTCCACCCTGGCTGCCAGACTGTTCTCTCCTTCCCCCGTAAAGAAATTGCTCACCGGCAAAAACATCTGCAGCAGAATCATAGTACTCACCAGCATTTTCATATATTTTTCATAAGAGGCATTCGGTCTAAAGTGCACCAGCACCTGCGCACAGATGATAAAGACCCCTGTCCGGCAGATTGTTTCCATCACATACGACCCCATATTAGTTTCCTCCGTTGGTTGTGGCTGCCACAACGGCAATGGTAATCAGGAACAACAGCATAGCTGTCCCCGTTGTTTTAAAAAGTAAAATTCCGGCATCCCCGGTTCGATTGGCACAGGTTGTAATACGCTTGTCACTGACGATTCCCATGAATGCCGCTGCCGCCTTCAGCAATACCGCCGTGAGGAAAATCCTGAATAAAGGCACTGCACATAACAAAAGCAGCAATAACAGCAGCACTATACCCACGCTATTCTTGATAACCACCGCAGAGCCCAGCACCAGCTCCACCACTCCGTCTGCCGCATTCCCAATGCCCGGGATTGCCGACACGGCTTTCTGCAGCACCCCCTTCTTGACGGAGTCCAGTGCCGGTGTCAGCACCGCCTGAAAAATGCTGATTCCTGTGACCAACCCCAGAGACGCCTTCAATATCCATCCGATAATTTTCTCCAAAAATTCCACGAGCAGCGTCAGCTTCTCCTCAATCCAAATGCCATTCACCACCGTCAGCATACAAAAGCTGTAAATCAGGGGTAACACCACCCCCAGCAGCACCTGCTCCACCCCGTAAATCATTATCAACAGCAGCTGATAATAGGCGCCAACCGTGACACTCCCCGTGGCAATTCCGACTGCCAATAGATAGGTAGGCACCAACAATCTGATGAACAGGACGATATTTTCCATAGCCTCCACAGCGACCTGCGCGATATTCACAAAACATTTCAACAGGATGGCTGCCATCAAAAGATACATAAAATAAAAGCTCAAATCCGCCACCTGATGTCTGTCAAACACATCCACAAAATGACTCATCAGCGCCGACACCACCCCGAGCACCAACAGCCATACAAAAACATTTTTCATTCCGATGACAGAGCCTGCCATCCCCGCGATACTCTCCTGCATGAAATCTGCCAGCACCCCGATTACATCCCCCTGCAAAAGTTTTTGCAGCATATCCGAAAGAGAAATGTCATATTGGGGAAAGAGAGTCGCTATTCCTGCCTGAAGTTCGTCCAGTCCATAGTCCTTCCAGATACTTTCCAGCTCCATTTTTTCCTCCTCATGCCAAACCCTGTATCTGCTCAATCACGGCAAAAAGCACCGGAAGTCCGGCAAAAATGACCGACAGTTTCCCAAGGATTTCAATCTGGTCTGCCACAGCCCCAAACCCGGCATCCTTGCAGATACCGGCACTGAATTCACAGATGTATGTGATTCCAAGGACCTTGACAAGAATGGAAAGATAGTTTCCTGCGCTGCCAAGATATGTCCGCAGCACTCCGAACTGCTGCATCACTGCCTCCACCTGTTTCAAGGAATAACAAAAAATAAGGATACTGATGCCAAAACCGATGAGCATCCCATACTCAGGTTTCTGCTGCCTGAACTGCACTGCCATCAGCACTCCGACAATGCCCAGCATCCCCACCTTAATCATCTCCGCCATGACTCACCCATCATCCTTTCAAAATGCAAACAATGCCTGAATCGTCTGGAATAATTCATATATGTACGGCACAATCCAGGAGATGACCAGTACCAATCCCGCCAGACTGACCAGGAAGGCATGTTCCTCCCTGCCGCTGTGTTTCAAAATTTGACTCAGGAGAGTCACCAGAATCCCCACCGCCGCTATTTTAAATATCAGACTTACTCCCATAGTTCCTCACATTCCCTGTCGATTTCATACCAATATAATCAACAGCAGCAGACCGCTCATGGCTCCCAGTCCCACCGCCATTCTGCATTTTTCTCTCTGCTCCCTCTCCAGGATTTCAATACAGTCCACAAGCTGCTCAAGACTCTGTTTCAAATGATTGAGCTGCATTTCTCCATCCTGAAAGCCTGCTTTCCGGAAAGGCTGCAGAAAAATATCCCTGTCCTCTTTTTTTAAAGGCAGCTCCAGCAGGCAGAGCTCCATGTCCCGGCAAAACACGTCCTGAAAAGCAGCCCCGCTCTCTCCAATCTCCCTCCAGATTCGTTCAAAGCAACTCTGGTACGGCTCAGGAAACCTTCCTGCCAAATGTCTGCAGCACTCAGGCAAAGCAGCCTTTCCATACCGGATTTCACTCATGAGCATCTCAAGAATCATCACCAGAGTGCGCAGAGTGCGGGTTCTGCCAGCGAACTGCTCCCGATACCACAGGCCCAGTCCCAAGCATCCCCCCACAATCATAAAACCTCCCAGAAAACGCACGTGCTGCCTCCTCTCCCCCATACACGCTCTCCACCACAGGCTGTCCTTTCCTTTTGCCCAGAACTACCACGCACTCAAACAGACGCCTGCCGGAGAGCTCCGGGAACTTGTGTGCAACGTCCTCAGGGTTCTCCCCATGCACCGTGGCAAGTATTCTGCTTCCGCAGGCTGCCGCAGTGCGCAATGCCGCCACATCCTCCGCATTGCCGAGCTCATCCACCGCAATCACCTGCGGTGACATGGAGCGGAGCAAAAGCATCATCCCCAGAGCCTTCGGACAGGCATCCAGCACATCGGTGCGGCTTCCCAAATCATTCTGCGGTCTGCCCAGATAGGAACCCGCAATCTCGGAACGCTCGTCCACCACCCCCACACTCAGCCCCTCTCCCCAGATATTTCCATCGGAAATCTGCCTCACCAGCTCGCGGAGCAAGGTCGTTTTACCACACCCGGGAGGGGAAATAATCAAAACATTCCGGAGTGCACCATTATGATAAATCATGGGTAAAATTTCCTCTGCAACCCCAAAAATCTGATGGGCTATCCGGATATTCATATAGTAGATATGTTTCAGAGTGCGGATGCTGCCATCCTCCTCCAGCACTGCCTGTCCCGCCACACCAACCCGATGACCTCCCGGCACAGTGATAAACCCCTGACGCAGCTCGTCCTCAAAGGCATACGGTGAATCATGGCATATGTGCATCAGGAACTCCTCAAGCTCCCGCTCATCTGTCCTGTGGCCGTGACTTACAATATCCGTAAAATTTCCCTGCTCGTCCAGATAACAATCTCCCGACGTTCTCCTGACAAGCACAGGACGCTCAATCCTGAGCCGGATTTCCTGAATATCTCCTGCCTTCTGCACAATATTTTTCCAAAATGCCTGCCTGTCCTTTGGAAAAAGCTTTGCAAGGCTCTCCTGCACCATGTCCACCTCCCATCCTCTTTCTCCATATATATGAATTTAAAAAGCGGATATGCCTGACTTTTGTATAAAAAAAAGAACAAAGAAAAGTACAAAAACTATAGACAAATAATAAGAAAAGTGATATTCTAATCTCAAGAAAACAGTAATCATTACTATTATTGAAATATTAATATGAATGGAGGGTTTTATTATGACAAACACAGCACAAGTAGACAATTTGGTAAATCTTTTGGACGGATATGCTACCAAGGGCGGACATCACCTCAATGTAAATGTATTGAACCGTGATACCCTGCTGGATGCACAGAAACATCCTGAGAACTATCCTCAGTTGACGATTCGTGTGAGCGGCTACGCAGTAAACTTCATCAAACTTACTCCGGAGCAGCAGGCGGATGTTATCAGCCGTACTTTCCACGAGTCAATGTAATTGCAGTTTTCTTCTTTTGCACCCCATAAAAAAATGGAGGGCGGCCTTAGAAAAGGTCGTCCTCTATTTTTATTTTATGCCCACAACTGATACACACGGATTGCTTCATTGCTACTTCTTCATGTTTGTTTGAGTCTTTATTAACTACCAAGTGTAGATATTGTGATAGAGCCGGTAATAGTTACCTCCCAAATCCTCCACCTGAATCTGGATGGCAAAGTGTTCCATGCCAATCTTTTTCAATCCGTTCTCCACATATCCTTCCTGATATGCTCCTGTTCCATAGGCGGTCTCCACCTGACGCAGAACATACTTGGGTACGATATTGCTGAAGGACTGCTGCCCGCTTCCTCGTGCCGCCATCTGATTCTGACAGTTTGTATAATACTTCTGCAAGGACCATAAAACCATATCTTCCGTGATGCCCGCTTCATCCAAATCATAGACATCTCCACCGGATACCATGGTACCGCTCCGGTTATCCTCATCCTCGTCCTCAGGTGTCCACGACAACGGCTGCTGCGGATTGGGATTCAACGTGATTCCATCCACGGTGGCTTCGCCCGATGCCGTCTCGTTTTCAGATGAATCGCTGTAACCGTCCCCACAGGGAGGAAGGTACACGCTCAGTCCTGTGCGCACATGGGTGCCGACAAAATCCGCATCCGTCTTGTTATAATAATCGTAAGTGGAGAGATTGGTGTCATCCCATGTGACATCCACATTTCTGTAGCCATCATCCACCTTCACAATATTCCATGCATGGTCGCCGCCGGAATAACCCGTGCAATAATAACAGGGAATGCCGAGCTGCTGCATCAGATATTGAAAAGCTCTGGCATATCCGGCACATACTGTATCGCCGTTTACCAATGCGCTGTAAGCACTTTGATTCATGGCAGAAGAAAGCGCATAATCCGCCTTCTCAACCAGTGCATCATGCACATACTCTTCCTTCGCTGCATCATCACTCTGCGTCTCTGCCCCATCCAGAATCTTCTGTGCCTGAGCCTCAAACTCCTCCTTCGACTGTTCCAGATTCTGTGCTGTCCGGTTGTAGGACAGCGTCACCTCCACACAGTCACCTCCGGCACGGTATTTACAGGAATATCCCGTCTCCAGCCAGAACAGCTCCGGATGGTCATTATACACTGCCTCGAACACGTTTTTCAGCTGCGCCGTGTTCACCTGCTCCACCGGGGCAAAGGAAGTATTCAAATCCATCGCATTGGCATAAATCTGACGGTAGACATGCTGCATTGTACTGTTCAGCATGTGGTAATAAGGATAAAACTCTGCATCAAAGGTCAGACCGTCTCCGGTGGAGCCAGTCTTTAATTCCGTAACAAGCTCGTCCGCCTGTTCATCGCCCAGCTCCTCGCCGTCTTCCGTCACAGACTGACGCCCGGTTTTGCCGCTCACCTGATCCGGGAGATTCAAAGCTCCTCTCACAGGTGCAACATAGCCGACAGTATCCTCCGAGGCAAGCACACCGTCCGCAATGCCTGAGGTATCCCCCGAGATGCCGGACACATCATCCGCCGAGACTTCGTCAATCCCAACTGTATCCCCCTGCTCTGTATCCGGGCCTTCCTCCCCATAGAGCATCTTTGACAGGGACTGCGTCAAATCAGGTGACAAAGCCAGAATCAGAACTCCTGCACAGACTAGCATTATTAAAACTGTAATTCCATAAAAAATCTTCTTTAAAACCTTCATGCTCTTATTATACAACTTTTTACACTGATTTCAAGACCCCATAAACCGCCTCTACCTCCGCTTTCGTGCAAAGGTTTTCAGAGAAAGCACTGGCACTGCCCGCTGCAATCCCCATATGAAAGGCGTATTCATAATCCTGTCGTTCCATCCAGCCTGCCAAAAAGCCCGCCACCATGGAATCTCCTGCACCTACGCCGTTCACCAATTTCCCTTTAGGTGCAGGCTCCTGCCATACAGTTCCATCCTCCGCTGCCAGCACCGCTCCCTCGCCCGCCATAGAAATCAGGACATTGCGCGCCCCCATCTCCTGCAGCTTTCTGCCATAGGAAATAACCTCCTCACGACGATTCAATGTGACCCCGAATATCTCCCCCAGCTCATGATTGTTGGGCTTGATGAGAAAAGGATGATATGTCAGCACATTCACCAAAAGCTCTCTGGTGGCATCCACTACAGTCAAAATCTTCTTATTTTCAAGCCTTTTCATGATAACGCTGTAGATATCGTCCGGCATAGAGGTCGGAATACTCCCCGCCAGAACGAGTACGTCCCCATCCTTCAGCGCGTCCAGTTTTCCCATCAGCAACTCCACTCTATCCCGGCTGATTTCCGGCCCTGCCCCGTTAATCTCCGTACCTTCAATAGATTTGAGTTTCACATTGATGCGGGAATTGCCGTTCTCCACAGGGATAAAATCCGTGTGGATTCCCATTTGCCGCAATCGTCCGGCAATCTCTGTTCCCACGAACCCTGCAGTGAATCCCAGCGCCGTGCTTCCAATGCCCAGATTCTGAAGTACAATGGAGACATTGATGCCCTTCCCTCCCGGCAGCATCAGCTCCGAGGAAGTGCGGTTGGTTCGCCCGATTCTAAAGTCCTGCACCGACACAATATAGTCCAGCGAAGGATTAAACGTAACCGTATAAATCATATACCAGTCTCCTTCCGTTATGCTATCTGTATTATCGTCAAAACCCTTCAAAGCCAAGAGAATCCGACAGCAGCCTTTCATACAAATCTCTGTCCAAATCCTTAAACACATTGAAAATTACTTTCATATTGCTTCCCGTCTTCGCTTTGTAGTTTCTGACAGTATCCACAGCAATTTCTGCCGCCCTCTCATTGGGGAACATGAACACGCCGGTGGATATACAGCAAAAGGCAATGGATGTAACCTCATATTCTGCCGCCTTCTCCAGGCAGGACTGATAGCAGGAGGCGAGCAGCCTCTCATGCTCCTTCGTCAATCTCCCCTGCACAATCGGTCCAACTGTATGTATCACATAGTCACAGGGCAGATTAAATGCCGGCGTGATTTTTGCCAAGCCTGTGGGCTCCTCATATCTGCCGCCATGCTCCTGCGCCAGTGCATCCATCACATTCTGGCAGTAATTGCGAAGCTGAATTCCTGCGTAGGTATGAATACAGTTGTCAATGCAGTTATGGCAGGGATTATAACACCCTGTCATACCGCTGTTGGCTGCATTCACGATTGCACCGACTTTCAGCCGCGTGATATCTCCCTGCCACACATACAAATCCGGCTCTTTTTCTTCCAGCTCGCTCACCTCTACAAAACCGCGGCTTGCGTTGACCTCCTGCAGATATTCGTCCTGTATCTTCGCAAACTCCTCCGAAATCGGAGCTGCCCACCGGACATTCATCAGAGACCGCAGCAGCCTTCTCTGTTCCTCTCCCTCATCCGGCACACGCATCCCCTGATATCGCGGCTCCTCCCTGAGCAATTCCTTTATCAAATAAATTCTTCTCTCGGATTGATTCATTCTGTTGACCTCACTTCACAATCATTCTGATTCCCTTTCCCTGACTGTACCCCAGACGGCAAGCATCGCCAGAATCAGGGCTGAGAGCCCCATAGCAGCAAAAGCCATATTTAACCCATGCATCAATGCGCCATCTCCATAGCTTGCTGCGGAGGCACTTCCCACAGCAGTCATAATGCCCACAAAGACAGCAGAACCAATGGAACCGGAGATTGTCCTAAAAGAGGTAAGCAGCGATGAAGCATCTGCCACCTTCTCCGCCTCTACGCAACCGGTTCCCCATGTCAGAAGCGGCATCATCAGACTGCCAATGGAAACATTACGGATTACATTGAAGACTGCCGCCACCACAAGCGGCGTATCACGATTGATAAGCGCCATTCCGACATTACTCAATACAAGGCATATGCTTCCTGCAATAAAAATTTTACGGATACCCATTTTGTCATACATCCTGCCTGCAAATGGGCTGACAAGAGCCGTTGCGAGAGAACCCGGAAGCGTGACAAGCCCCGACACTACGGCAGAATATCCCATGACCGTCTGCACATACAGCGGCATCAGCACCGAAGACCCCATCATGGTAAAATAAAGCAGCATACTGGAGATGACACTGATTCGATACTGACGATTTTGTAAAATTCGGATATCCAGAAACGGCGTGTCCGACTTAAGCTGTCTATGCACAAAACAAATGCTGCCTATGATTCCAACGATGAGTGGTACTCCCGCAGGAACACTAATCAGTCCATAGCTTGTGATATTTCCGATTCCCAGCGTAATGCCGCCAAAGGCAAAAATACTTTCTGCAAACGAAAGGAAATCAAACTTTTTATCCTGAAGCTCCAGCACATCCT